>JAPUME010000150.1 GCA_027294185.1 Acidobacteriota bacterium
TTTGTGGGAAGCCTATCTACAGGAATTCGACCCGGAAATCGTAGCCGTCGCTCGGCCGCATCATTTCGTCTGGGTGGGAGAAAAGGTGACGCTGGATGGCAGCCGATCCTGGAGCCGGGCGGGTGAGATTGCCGGTTACGATTGGACCTTCACCGGGGGTGGAAGCGCCTCAGGGCCGACGGTGGAAAGGATCTACGAAAAAGCGGGAATGTTCAGCGAGGTACTCAAGGTAACCGATGCCACGGGTCATGCTTCCTACGATTTCGCCGTCGTGCAGGTCGTCGAACGCCAGGACCCTGACCCGGATACGGAGCGTGTGCCCCCGACCATCCATCCCGCCTTTCACCCCACCACGAATCTCAGGCCCGGCGACCCGGTTACCTTCAAAGTCCGCACCTTCCGTACCACTGCCGGAAAGGAGAAGTGGGACTTCGGTGACGGCAGCCCGCCGGTGATGGTTAAATCCGACGGCAACGTCGAGACGCACGCGAAAGATGGCTATGCGGTGACCACCCACAGCTTTGAGGAATCCGGCGATTACCTGGTCAGCGTCGAGCGGACGAACGAGCGCGGTGAGACGGCTGTGGCCCGGCTGCTTGTGAGGGTGGGTGAGGGCGACTGACTGCTGGTTTTGACCCTTACCCTCGGTCCGGAACAACTTGTACCTCTTTCCCAAGGTTACCCGGGACGGGTCGGCTTGCGGGAGGGGGGATTCATCAGGGGGAGATATGGCTTCAAACAAAGAGAATTCAAAAGCCACGGTCGGAGTAGCCCTTGTAGGCGCGGGTTTTGCCGCCCGTTTTCACACGGAAAGCTACCGGCGAGTTCATGGAGTGGGCGTGCGGCTGGTGGGTGTCTGCTCCCGACGCGGGGAGATGGCGGAAAAGTTCGCCCGTGAGCACGGCCTCGAAAAATCCTACAAGAACCTTGCCGATTTGCTGAACGATCCTCAAGTGGATTTGGTGGACGCCTGCGTTCCCACCGGCTCCCATGAGGAGATCGTCGTCAAGGCGCTCCAGGCTGGCAAGAGCGTGGCGATTGAAAAACCCTTTACCGGTTCCTTCACACCGGGCGCCGACCCCGCCGGGTGGGAGCGCTGTCTCACGGACGCCTTGGCCAGCGCCGACAGGATGATCGAAGCCGAGCGAAAATCCGCCGGTCGGATCCTCTACGCCGAAAACTGGGTCTATGCTCCGGGCGTCCAAAAAGCGATGCGCCTTCTCAGGGCGGCCGAGACGCCCATCTTGCGCGTGGTGGCAGAGGAATCCCACAGCGGAACTCACTCGCCCTATGGCATGGAGTGGAAAACCAGCGGAGGGGGAAGCCTGTTGAACAAGGGCTGCCATCCGTTGGGGGGAGCCATCTACCTGAAGTACGCGGAAGGCCAGCGAAGATTGGGAAGAAATATTCGTCCCCGCTGGGTGATGGCCGCGGTCGGGAATCTGACGAAAAGCGAAGCCTTCACCAGCACCGAGGCCGGCGCCATTCGCACCGGCTGGATCGACTGCGAGGACTGGGCCACGATGGTCGTGGGATTCGACGACGGTTCGGTGGCACAGATTTCCGCAGCCGACACGGTGATCGGCGGCATACAGAATTTGATGAGTGTTTATGCCAAGCGCGCCACGGTCCACGTCAACATCAATCCCAACAGCGCCGTACTTTCCTACGCTCCCGATACCGAAGCCTTTTCCCGCGAGTATCTGCGCGAAAAGGCGGAGACCACTGCCGGATGGCAGTTCACGAACCCCGATGAGGACTGGATGAACGGGTTTCCGAATGAAATACAGGATTTTTGCGAGAGCGTGGCAACGGGCCGGGAACCTCTCTCAGGCAGCGCGTTGGGGCGGGATGTCGTGGCCGTATGCTACTCGGCCTATCTTTCCGCCGCTACAGGAAAGAGGGTTGAAATAACTGTGGACTAGTTAAGAAGTCGGGTGCCGGTCTTGAGGAAATTGCGCGCCGCAAACTTCAAGGAGCGCCGATTCTGTAACCGGCCATCTCGGTGGTGTTGCGTACCAGCAGAATCCCGTCCGATATGGCGGGATGATTCCAAGTCTTTCCTTCGAGGGCGGAGAAACGAGCCAGCTCTTTGTGCCCATCCGGGGTGGCCGGAACCAGCACCAGGTCTCCCGCTTCGCTCAGCACGATCAAGTGGCCGCTTGCCAGCATGACCTGCCCGTAGCCGTAGCGTCCCCCTTTCCATTTGCGCTGTCCCGTTTCCGCGTCAATACAGGCCAGGATGGACTCGTCCAGTCCGTAGATATGGCCCTCGTGAAGCACCGAGCTGGTGAACTTGTTTTTCATCTGGATGTTTTCCCAGACCTTGCGAGTTGAAAAGCCGTCGCCGTTGCTTGTGACTTCTACCAGCGCGGCGCCGTGGCCGTAGCCGGCGGAGATGAAGAAACGGTTTTCGCCGAGCAGGATGGGCTGGGAAGCGTTGATGTCATGATCGGTTCGCCAGCGATAATCCCACAGCAGAGTTCCGTCCTCGACCGTAATCCCCATGGCTCGACGCGCGCTGACCACCAGAAGCTGGCGCTTGCCGGCCAGTGTGACGAGCATCGGTGAGGTATAGGCCTGCTGGTCGTCGAGCGCCTTCCAGATTGGGTTCCCTGTTATCTTGTCGTAGGCGACCACGGACTTCCCGGAGCGTCCGCCGGGGAGTACGATCACCTTATCTTCTACAATCAACGGTGAAGCGGCCATTCCCCAGTGGAGATTGTCCGCCCCATTATCCGTCAGGATGTTCTTTCCCCACAGCACCTCGCCCGTGTCGGCGGCCAGACACCAAAACTCGCCCGTGGCACCCAGGGCGTACACTCGCCCCTCATCCCAGGTCGGAGTTGCCCGCGGGCCGTCTCCCCCCATCGACTCGCGGAATTCCGCGGGCCAGGAATGGGTCCAAAGCTCATTTCCCGTTTTCAGGTCGTAGGCCGCCACAGTTTCGCGCTCTCGTCGCTGCTCGATGGTAAAGATCTTCCCCTTGGCGATGACAAAGGATGCATAGCCGCCTCCCACCTTCTGACGCCAGAGTTCCCGTAAGCCGTCCCCGGGCCAGTCGGTGAGGATATCCATCTCTTCGTAGATGCCGTTGCGTTGAGGGCCGCGGAAGTTCGTCCAATACGTGCTTAGCCCGTTTCCGGTTGCGGGGACCCGAGACGCGGGTGGCTCTGAACCGGCCGAAACCGGCAGCGACGGCGCTTTTGCGGCAGGTTCAGCGCTTACCGGCACTGCGACGGTGAAAGATGCAGCCGAAGATTTCGGCTGCTCGGCGCGGCTCCTTTCGAGTTGCCGGTAGTGAGAATCCGGATTGTGAAAAGAGAAGATCGGGGTAATGCCGCTTCCGTCCACCTCCATTCGAAGCCCATAAAACAGGAAAAGGTGGGCGAGGCCCAGGGCTGCAATGGGGACCGAGCCCAGAATCCTTTTCAGGATTCCGGTCTGCGCACGGCTCCAAAGCACTACCAGCCCCGCAGGAGGAAACAACAGCGAGGCCGCAATCAGAGTTAGCGAAGATCGATACCAGGAGCGG
>JAPUME010000151.1 GCA_027294185.1 Acidobacteriota bacterium
TAACCGACGACAGCCGCATTCGTGCTGTATTCCCCACACTGGAAATGGCGCGGCAGAAGGGCGCTCGTGTGGTCGTCGCATCCCACCTCGGCCGCCCCAGGGGGAAACCCAATCCCAGGATGAGCCTTCGTAGTGTTGGGAAGCGATTGAGCCAAATATTGGGTTGTGAGGTCGCCTTCGCCACCGACTGTGTGGGGGAGGTCGCGGCTCAAGCCGCTGGCGCGTTGAAGGGCGGGGAGGTCCTGCTGCTTGAAAATCTCCGCTTTCATCCTGAAGAGGAGAAGAACGACAGAGCCTTCGCGGGGCAACTGGCGGCGCTGGGGGATGTCTACGTGAACGACGCTTTCGGGTCTGCTCACCGCGCCCACGCCTCGACCGAGGCGATTGCACGGCTGATCCCTGTGGCCGCCGGTGGATTGTTGATGGAGAAGGAACTGGAATATCTGGGCAAAGCGACGCGCAATCCGGCGAAACCTTACGTGGCGATTGTCGGCGGCGCGAAGGTTTCCGACAAAATCGACCTGCTTCAAAACCTGATCCGGCTTACCGACCGAGTGCTGGTGGGGGGCGCGATGGCCTATACGTTCCTCAAGAGCCGGGGGATGAAGGTGGGCGCCTCGCGCGTGGAAGAGGACAAACGGGAGCAGGCTCGGGAGATCCTGGCTCATGCCGAAAAGCTCGGCGTAGAGATCAAGCTGCCCTCGGACCACGTTATCTCAGACCGGATCGATGCGACGGGAAAAGCGCAGCTCGCCTCCACCATTCCCGATGGCATGATGGGGGTGGACATCGGACCCGAGACGCGGCGAGACTTTGCCGACGCCATCGGGAAAGCCCGCACCATCGTTTGGAACGGGCCGATGGGAGTCTTTGAGGTGGATCAGTTTGCGGAAGGCACCCTCGCCGTTGCGCGGGCCGTGGCCGCCTCTTCCGCCATTTCGATTGTCGGCGGCGGCGATTCGGTGGCTGCGATTGCCAAAGCCGGCGTAGGGTCGAAGATTTCACACATTTCGACAGGGGGCGGAGCGTCGCTTGAGTTTCTGTCCGGATTGAAACTGCCCGGCGTCGAAGCCCTGCCCGAAAAATAATTTAGAATTCCCCAGCGGGAGAAACTCTATGGCGACGAGACGTCCTTTTTTTGCCGGTAACTGGAAGATGTTTAAGACGGGCGGGCAGGCGGCGGAATTTGTGCGGGACTTTGCGCCGTTGGTTAAGAACTCTGACCACTGCGATATCGTGCTGGCCCCGCCGTTCACGGCTCTGGAGGCGGTTCGGACGGCGATGGAAGGAACAAACATCGAATTGGCCGCGCAAAACGTCCACTGGGAAAAAGAGGGGGCTGAGACGGGTGAGGTCTCCGGGTCGATGCTGGTGGCCGCCGGGTGCCGCTACGTCATCATCGGCCACTCGGAGCGGCGGCATCACTTCGGCGAGTCGGATGAAGCCGTTCACAAGAAGGTGAAAGCCTCTTTGGAGGAGGGGTTGTTGCCCATTGTTTGCGTGGGTGAAACCCTGAGTGAACGCGAGAGCGATGAAACACAAAAGATCCTCGAACGACAATTCAACGGGGGACTGGCCGGGTTGACCCCCTCTGAGTTTTCTCGTATCATCATTGCCTACGAGCCGGTGTGGGCAATCGGCACCGGAAAGACGGCCACGCCGGAGACGGCAGAGGAAGCTCATGCGTTGCTTCGCGGCTTGACCCGCAAGGCGCAGGGAGAGCCGATGGCTGAGCGGCTTCGCATCCTTTATGGTGGCAGCGTCAAGCCGGATAGCGTTTCCGGCCTGATGGCGCAGGTTGATATTGACGGAGCGTTGGTGGGCGGCGCCAGCCTGAAACCCGATTCATTCGCCGCCATTGTGAATCACCGTTAGCGAAGGAGGAGAAGGGTTTGCCGGATATTGTCATGACGCTGGTTACCGTAGTTCACGTGTTTACCTGCTTACTGATCATTCTGATCGTTATGGTGCAGGGAGGAGGGAACGTGGACATCACGGCGGCCTTTGGAGGGGCCTCACAGACGGCTTTCGGACCGCGGGGCAGCGTGACCATGCTGCACAAGGCTACCTGGACGCTTGCTGTGATTTTCGTCCTGACCTCGATTACGCTGGGAGTTTGGGCGAGCAAGGGCTCTTCCGGGTCCATTCTCGAAGGGTCTCCGGCAGCGACGGAGGCGCCGGCGCCGGCGGAACCTGAAACTCCTCCCGTCGAGCCCTAGATTTTCTTAATAACGTGCCCCCCATGTTTTCTTGCGGAAGTGGCGGAATTGGCAGACGCACCAGCTTGAGGGGCTGACGCTTGCAAGAGCGTGGGGGTTCGAATCCCCCCTTCCGCACCATTTTTTTCATTTTCCTCCGTCAAGCAGTTCGCCACAAGACTATGCCGACCTCTTCTCTTTCCGGCCCTGATCTTCCACAACGAATCAGGCTCAACTCGGTCTTCCCATGCGTCGGGTTCCTCCTTCTGCTCGGATGGACGGGAGTCTGCCCGCTTACGGCTCAGGTTCCCGATCAGAAACCTCGCGCCTACATTAACGACTACGTTGGAGTTTTGAGCGCCCCCGTACGCGCTCGCATGGAAGCCGTAGCCAGGGAACTGAATCAGAAGGCGGGCTCACAGATCGTCGTCGTTATCGTGAACTCGCTCGAGGGTGAGCCGATTGAGAATGTTTCCCTCGATCTGGCCACGCGCTGGGGAATCGGGAGCAAGGAGAGAGGAGACACGGGCGCCCTGCTGCTGCTGGCCATTCAGGACCGGCAGAACCGAATCGAGGTCGGCTACGGGTTGGAGCCGGTTCTACCCGATGGCCGCGTGGGGGCGATCCTGCGCGACATGCGTCCGCACCTTCAGGCGGGCGATTACGATTCGGCCATCATGCTGGGTTTCGGGGAGATGGCGGGTGTCGTGGCACGCGAAAACCAGGTGACGCTCGGTTCTCCCATGCCGCAGCCGTCCGGCCGCTCGACGCGCCGCGGGCGAAGGAGTGGGTTGCGCGGGCTGATACAACTGGTGTTTCTTTTGGGCTTTATCTTTATGCTCTCCCGTCCCCGTCGACGCAGGGCGGGGTGGCACGGCTCCGGCGTCGGTCGCGGTCTGGTTATGGGCGGCCTGCTGGGCGCGATGCTCGGAGGCGGAATGCGGGGAGGCTTTGGTGGTGGCGGCGGGTTCAGCAGCGGTGGGTTCGGCGGATTTGGCGGCGGAGGATTCGGCGGTGGCGGAGCCTCGGGCTCCTGGTGAAAAGTTCGAGCGGATAGGATGGCATTATGGAAAAGGATAAGCTTCTGAATGAATTGGTGACGCGGCTGCGGGGCGCATATGGGGACAAGTTGGTGAGCGTCGTCCTCTACGGGTCGGCGGCGAGCGGTGAGTTCCACAAGAAATTTTCCGACCTGAATGTGATGTGCGTGTTGAAGCGGATCGGATTGGAGGAGTTGGAACTCTCGGGTGAGACGATTCGCTGGTGGCAGAAACAGAAACAACCGCCCCCGATGATGCTCTCCCGCGAAGAGGTTGAGAACGCCCATGACGCCTTCCCCATCGAGTTTCTGGATATACAGCAGAACCACCGCATCCTGCACGGTGAAGACGTGGTGGCCGCGATCAAAGTTCACACTCAGCAGCACCGCCGCCAGGTGGAGCACGAGCTTCGCTCCGGACTGCTGCGCTTGCGGGAGCGCTACCTGGGCATACAGAAGGACAAGAAAGATGTGGCGCAACTGATGCTCAATTCGCTGTCCACGTTTTCCACACTTTTCCGTCACGCCCTGATCCTGGCCGGGAAGACGGCCCCGGTAAAGAAGCGGGAAATCTTCAAGGCGACAGCACAGCATTTTTCCATTTCCGCCGAACCTTTTGAGACGTTGCTTGCGACCCGCGAAGGCGTCCGTAAACTGGCAGACGGTGAAGTCAGACCCCTGTTTGAAACCTACCTCAGCCAGATTACCCGCATGGCCGAGGCCGTAGACAAACTGGCATAAGCGCTGCTGGACTCAGAGGTGAGTGTCCTCCCCCGCCGGATTGGCTTATACTAAGAAGGAGATTGCATCCATTTTTCTTTGTGCAATCGGTCCCGGCCCTGCGGGCTGGATGAGGAGTATTTCAGACGATGAAGCCGCTTAAGATATTGGGCATTGTGGCCGCTGTGGTGGTCCTGATCGTGATTATCGTGATCTCTTCGGTTGTGGGACGGCGGAATCAGATGGTCACCATGCGCGAAGCCGTCCGGCAATCGTGGTCGCAGATTGACGTGGTCATCCAGCGCCGCTCCGACCTGGTGCCGAACCTGGTGGCGACGGTCAAGGGGATTGCGGCGCAGGAAAAGGAGGTCTTTTCGAACATTGCCGATGCCCGGGCGCGGCTGGCCGGCGCGCAGTCGCCAAGAGACCGAATGGCCGCAAACGACAGGCTGACCGGGGCGCTGGGACGTTTGCTGGTGATTGTTGAGAATTACCCGGTGCTGAAATCGAACGAAAACTTCCTGCGGCTGCAAGACGAGCTGGCCGGCACGGAAAACCGCATCGCCGTCGAGCGCCGCCGCTACAATCAAAGCGTCCAGGCGTATAACACTTACATCCAACTGTTTCCCAACAACCTGGTGGCTTCCATGTCGGGATTTTCCCAGGAAGAGGGATATTTCGAAGCCGCGCCGGAAGCTCGTGAGGTCCCGGCGGTGCAATTCGCTCAGTAAGGGCGGAGCGGGCGGCCGCTTATGACCTTTTGCAGGAGAGATTAATGCTCAGGAAAACGCTTCTTGTACTGGTCTTCTTTAGCTGGGCGCCGATGCTTTCGGGGCAGAGTGATGCCACAAAGAAAGAATCGGACATCTACAATTTCCTTCGCCTGAATGAAAATTATTGCACGGGAGGGCAGCCGAAAGTCGAGGAGTTAGCCACACTGAAGGCAACCGGGACACGAGCCATCGTTAACCTGAGACGCCCCTCCGAGTTCGACGAGGCCGCCGAGGTTGCCGAAGCCCGGCGCCTGGGACTCCGCTATTACAATATCCCGGTCAACTCCCGCGCTTTTCAAGACGAGCAAGTTGAGCAGTTTCTCGAAATCCTTGAGGATGCGGAAAACCTTCCGGTTTTCATCCACTGCGGCTCGGCAAGTCGCGTGGGAGGTTTCTGGATGATTCGGCGCGTCCTGGTGGACGGCTGGAGCATCGAGAAAGCCGAAGCCGAAGCTCTGCGTGTCGGCATGAGATCTCCTTCGGTCAAGGAATTCGCCCGCAGCTACATTGAGCGCCACATGAAAGGTGAGGGCAAGTAACCGTTAAGCCTTTCTGGAGCCGCCGGTGGTCTATTACCGCTATCAACAACCGACCATTCGCTTTGGGCCTGAGCTGACGCCCATCGTCAAGCTGCTGATGATCGCGAACGGCTCGATTTTTGTTATCACCTACCTGTTGGCCGCCCTGGCCGATATCTACGTTGTGGCCTGGCTGGGACTGCGCCCCTTCGACGTCACCCGCTCGCTTCATATCTGGCAACTGGGAACCTACATGTTCCTGCACGGGGGGTTCTTCCACATCCTGTTCAATATGTTCGCGCTCTGGATGTTCGGCTCCGATCTTGAAAAGAGTTGGGGCTCGGATAAGTTTCTCTTCTACTATTTCCTGACCGGAATCGGAGCGGGCCTGTGTGATGTCCTGGTACACCCGTCGGCGGACAGTGTTACCATCGGGGCATCGGGGGCGGTCTACGGGCTGCTGCTCGCTTTCGGGATGACCTATCCCGACCGGCCCATCCTGATTTACTTCGTGATTCCCATCAAGGCAAAGTATTTCGTGATGATTATCGGCGGGATTGCTTTCCTCAGCGCAGTGGGGTCCTCCGGCTCGGGCATCAGCCATATCGCCCACCTGGGAGGGATGATCTTCGGCTATCTCTATCTGCGGGGGGGCACGCTTTTCCGTACCCGGCTGCGGTACCACGAATGGAGAGAAGCGCGGCGAAGAAAGAAGTTCAAAGTGTATATGGAAAAAATCAGCCGCGAGGACCCGGACCGCTGGGTCAACTGATTTTCCTGCCTGTTGTTAACCGCCCGACATTTCCTATCGACATTCGATATTCGATACCGTTCGCCCCGGCACGGGTGTTACTTCACTTCGATAAATTCTGAGAGGTCGACCGAAATCGGATGCAATCATCCTCCGGGAATCTCAAAGCGCGCTGCCCATCGAGGTGGGGATTCCAGCCGGCCTCTACGCTTTGACGGTACCCGGCTGCGGCAAGTTAACAGGGTGCGGGCCCCGCTCCATCGATCTCCATAGGAATTATTTAGAACGATCTTGGGGGTCCGGGGTGGAGGCAGGGTAGACGAGCGAGGCGAGATCGGCTTCGCGAAGAAGTTCAGCCGAAGTTTCGGGAGGCATGGGATTGATATAGAACCCCGTGCCCCATTCGAAGCCCGCCACTCGCGTCAGCTTGGGCATGAGTTCCAGGTGCCAGTGATAAAATTCGTTGTTCGATTCCTGGTGCGGCGAAGAGTGAAGGACGAAGTTGTATGGCGGATGGTCGAGCACGGCATCCACGCGCATGAGCATGTCTTTGAGCAGCGGCGCCAGGTTCTCAATCTGGCGCGGTGTGGACTGTTCGTAGTTCGAGGTATGTTCTTTCGGCAGAATCCACGATTCGAAGGGAAACCGCGGCGCGTAGGGAGTGACGGCCAGCAGGTCGTCATTTTCGGCGATCACGCGGACTTTACTCTCTTGCTCCTGGCGGATGATATCGCAGTAGACACAACGCTCCTTGTACTTGTAGTAGGTGCGGGCGCCGTTCATCTCTTCCCGAACCAGCTTGGGACGAATCGGCAGAGCGATCAGTTGCGAGTGAGAGTGTTCCAACGATGCCCCGGCGGCTTCGCCGTGGTTCTTGAAAATCAGAACATAGCGGAATCGCGGGTCCTGAATAAGGTCGAGGATACGTTCCCGGTAGGCGGAAAGCACATTCCGGATTTCCAAATTCGAGAGCTGCGCCAGCGTTTTCTGGTGGTCCGGGGTTTCAATGATCACCTCATGAGCGCCCACGCCGTTCATGCGGTCGTAGAGTCCCTCGCCTTCGCGATCCAGGGAGCCTTCTATGCGCAGGGCGGGGAATTTGTTGGGGACCACGCGCAGGGTCCAGCCCGGCTCGTTGGGAGCCGTGCCGTTCCGCCCGTAGGCGAGCACCTCCTCCGGCGTCTTCGACTCATTGCCCAAATCAAAAGGGCAAAACGCCGTGCCGCGAATGACGACTTTTTCATGCTTGAAGTCATTCGGGCGCATGGCCCGTTCGGTGGAG
>JAPUME010000152.1 GCA_027294185.1 Acidobacteriota bacterium
GAGGGGGCATGATGGGACTGCCGCTCTCGTCAAACTTCATCCCCAGAGAAAGCCCCATGGAAGTCAGAATTTCCGTGATTTCGTTCAGGGACTTCCGCCCGAAGTTCTTGGTGCGGAGCATTTCACCTTCGGTCTTTTGCACCAACTCCCGAATCGTGCTGATGTTGGCGTTCTTCAGGCAATTGTAGGAGCGGACGGAGAGTTCCAGTTCCTCGACGGAACGATCCAGGTTCTCGTTTGGCACTTTGGCTATCTGCTCGGCGGGAGCCTCTTCGGTTTCGGGTTCTTCTTCGAAATCGATAAAAATGTTCATGTGATCTTTGATCAGCTTGGCTGCCAGGGCCACCGCATCCTGGGGAGTTACGGCGCCGTTTGTCCAGACTTCGAGCGTCAGCTTATCGAAATCGGTCATTTGCCCCAGGCGCGCCGCTTCCACCGTATAGTTCACCTTGCGAATGGGGGAGTGGACCGAATCGATCGGAATATAGCCGACCGGCAGGTTTTCGTCGAAGTTCCGCTCCGCCGAGACGTATCCGCGTCCCTGCTGAATCTGCATTTCCACCTGAAGGCTGCCTCCCTCTCCCACGGTAGCGATATAAATATCTTTATCGAGGATTTCGACATCCGAATCCTCCTGAATCTGGCGAGAGGTGAATTCTCCGGGTTCCTCGGCGGATAGAATTAATGTCTTGGGACGATCCACATGCATTTTGAGCGGGATCTGTTTCAGATTCAGGATGACGTCAGTGGCGTCTTCCACTACACCGGGGATGGACGAAAATTCGTGGAGAACACCCTCGATCTTGACGGCCGTGATGGCGGTTCCTTCGATCGAGGAGAGCAGAACTCTTCGGACTGCGTTACCAATCGTGGTGCCGAAACCTCGCTCAAAAGGCTGGGCGGTGAATTGCCCGTATCGATCCGTCAGGTTGTCCATATTACAAACGATACGCTTCGGCTTTTGGAAGCCTTTCCAAAGCATTGTTCATCCTCCTCATTTGGGGGCCGTAGGCCCGGCCCAAGACGTCTCGGAAAATCCGCCGTCTTACTTGGAATACAATTCGACCACCATCTGTACCTGGATGGGGAAGTTTATATCTTCCTTGGTGGGAGATCCCGAGACTCTGCCTGAAAAGTTTTCTCGGTCAAGCGCCAGCCAGGAAGGCACGCCCTGGCTTGAGGCCAGGTCCAATGCATTTTGAACCAACGGGAGCTTCCGGCTTTTTTCCCGGACCGCAATGACTTGGCCTTGCTTTACTTGAAAAGAAGGGATATTGACCTTCTTTTCGTTTACCAGAATGTGGCCGTGACGCACCAACTGCCTCGCCTGCGCGCGGGAGCTGGCCATGCCCAGCCGGTAGACCGTATTGTCCAGGCGACGTTCGAGCATGGAAAGAAGCAGTTCACCGGTGACTCCCTTGGCGGCGAAAGCTTTCTGGAAGTAGGTGCGGAACTGCGCCTCCAGCACGCCGTAGAAGCGGCGCAGCTTCTGCTTTTCGCGAAGTTGCAGCCCGTAGCCCTGGATTCGAGGCCGACGGCTCTTGCCGTGCTGTCCCGGCACGAAATTACGCCGGTCGATTGCACACTTATCCGTCAAACATCGCTGTCCTTTCAGGAACAGTTTTATGCTTTCGCGGCGACATAACCTGCATACTGCATCCGTATATCTTGCCAACTACCGACCTCCTGTGGTCAAAATTCCCTCACCCTTGAGGCTTCCCGACAGGCGGGAGGGAGTGCTCAATGAAAAATCCTATACACGGCGCCGTTTGGGCGGCCGACAGCCGTTGTGGGGAACCCGTGTAACATCCGTTATGGACCGAACTTCCAACCCAGCCGACGCCAGGGCGCGGACGGCCGATTCACGACCCGACCCGGGCCCTTTCACCCGGACATGGACGGTGCGCATTCCGTGGTCCCGGGCCGTATGGGCCGCGCGAGACGACGCCTGCTGCGCCGCGAACGGTGTCCCCTTGCGTGAGCCGTGGAATCCCATCGAACCCGAGCTCGACCAGCAGAGCGTGTTGCCGTTCATATCGGCGATACTGATTATGGTGTTGTTGAAGGTGGCCTGGATAAAGACGATTCCTTGCGGCACAACGCGCCGCTCCTTTTTCCGCCCGCCTTTTTTCTTTCCTGCCGGTTTTGCCATGAGTCGTGTCCCCTCCCGGCGCAGGCTTGAAGCATCCCCTTCGCCCGGGAGTTCCTCTCTTCGTTATGTCTTGGCCATAGCCCGTTTCTTGTTCGCCACCGCTCCGCGCCGCGGCCCCTTGCGGGTGCGAGCGTTGGTGTGTGTGCGTTGCCCCCGCGCAGGAAGTCCTCTCCGGTGGCGGAATCCTCGATAAGAGCCGATTTCAATCAGGTGGCGGATGTTTGTGGCGACTTCCTGTCGCAGATCGCCTTCGACGGCGCCTTCTTCCTCAATGATCCGTCGGATGTGAGTGATCTCGTCATCGGTGAGATTTTTCACCTTCTGCGCCGGATCCACACCTGCGCGATGCAGAATGGATAAAGATCGGGTTCTTCCGATTCCGTAGATGTAGGTCAGGCCAATCTCCACGCGCTTCGAGGTGGGTAAATCAACTCCGACAATTCTTGCCATAGATCACCTCATTTCCTCTTCCCTCGGGTCCACTGGGTAATGAGCTGAGCCGGCTGCGGCCTAGCCTTGCCTCTGTTTGTGTTTCGGATTGACGCAGATCACGCGGACTACGCCGCGCCTGCGAACAATCTTACACTTTTCACATATTTTTTTTACCGATGCCCGTACTTTCAAAATATTTACTCCGTTCTGCTTCGGTTACTTGTACCGGTAAACGATCCGGCCTCGCGTCAAATCGTAAGGAGAGAGCTCGACCGCCACTTTGTCGCCCGGCAAGATTCTTATAAAGTTCCTGCGCATCTTTCCGGAGATATGAGCCAGAACCCGGTGTTTATTGTCGAGCTCCACTCGAAACATGGCATTTGGCAGTGTTTCGACGACGGTCGCCATGACCTCAATGGCATCTTCTTTGCTCATTAACTCCTTCCCCCTCCACCGGAGGCGGAGGGCCGGGGCCGAATCACCCTCAACTAAGAATGATTCAGCGTCGTCAGGATCTCGGGGCCCTGTGCCGTCACGGCCACCATATGCTCGAAGTGCGCCGAGAAGCCTCCATCCACCGTCACGGTGGTCCACTGGTCCGGTAGAACTCTGACCGCACTCGTTCCCTGGTTTATCATCGGTTCGATGGCGAATACCATGCCTTCCCGAAGTTCGGGTCCTCGTCCGGGTTTGCCGAAGTTCGGGATTTGCGGGTCCTCATGCAACTGGGTGCCGATTCCGTGG
>JAPUME010000153.1 GCA_027294185.1 Acidobacteriota bacterium
CTCCAGCGAAAATTTTCCCCGCCCAATCCTCGATGGATTCCATTCCAATCCTTGCTGCCGATCTTCAATCATTCGGGAATCGCAAAACCACGGGATATCGCTTCGCTCACCCGGCGCGAATCCAGGGGCTCAAACGCCCGCCAGCGGCAAGTTTCTGAGGCTATACCACTCGGGTCCAAGGGTCAAGAAAAGAGGTGGCACAGAGGACAGGACCTGCGGGCGGATGAAAGAGTATCCTGATCCTTACCGGGCATGCGGAAATCACACGGGAGATGGTAACATGGCACCAGGGAAGAAGGGATGCGTGATGGGGATGGATAGAATTGGGATGAATCGCAAGCGAGCTGCCATCATGGCGCGAACTCCAGCGAGGCTTCTGCTTCGGGCCGCAGTCCTGGTATTGGTTCTTCCCGCCTTTTCAAATTATGCATTCTCGAAGAAGGAACAGGTGGAACCGGAAATCCTGATCCGCTCGGCGATCGTGGATTGCGAGGTGTCTCTGAACGGCATTCGCATGGGCCAAACCGGCTCGCAAGGCAACCTGATTCTTACCGGCATCGAGGCGGGCGAACATTATATCCAGTTCCAGTGTCCCGAACACGAAGGCCTTTCGCGGCTCATCGTGGTGAAGGCGGTTGAGAGCCAATCGTTCACCTTGCAGCCCCCGGAAATCGGCGAGCGGGATTCGACCTCCGTCGAGGCGGTTACCGCGGCAGCCAAAGCCCTGCGGGAGAGGCGAGTTCACCTGCGAAGGGCATATCGGCTGCAGCGCGAAAGCAAGTGGCCCGCGGCGGTCAAGGAACTCCGGCAGGCCGCGGCGCTCGACCCCACCAACGCCGACATTCACCGGGACCTGGGCGTCACCTTTCTGTTGATGAAGGAGTGGAGACGAGCCGTCGTTGAGCTGCGCGAGGCAATTCGCCTGGACCCAGAATCCGCCGAGGCGCACAATCATCACGGTTACGCCCTCGAAAAAATCGACGAAATGGAAGCGGCTCTGAATGCCTACCGCGCAGCCGTACAACTCGACCCCACCGACCCGAGCTACCGCCAGCGTTATGCGAACATGGTGGGGAAAATCTACGCGCGCGATTCCAACTACAAGAAGTGATTCTTCGACCTCTGTGGGGTTTGGGGATTCGTCTGTCCCTACGGTGCGGGAAGAGAAAGATTGACTACTGCGCCACGGCCGTCCTTGTCCTTTCCCCGGCCAGAATTCCTTCCATCACCTGCAGGGCGCGTTGGCAGCCCGCGCGGTCAACGTCGCGGTGAGTGACCATACGCATGGTGGCGGGAGAGATACCGTTCGCGAGAATATCTTTTTCCTTCAGCCGACGGGCGATTTCAAAGGACTCGATTCCGGTCTCCTGAACGTCGAAAATCACGATGTTCGTCCTGACCTTTGCCGGGTCGAGCCGAATGCCGGGGATCTCCGCCAGACCGCGGGCAAGGACCTGGGCGTTTTCGTGGTCCTCGGGGAGCCTTGCGGGCGACTCCTCCAGAGCGATGAGGCCGGCCGCGGCCAGGATTCCCACCTGTCTCATGCCGCCGCCGAGCATCTTGCGTACGCGGCGCGCACTTTCAATGAACTCCTTGCTTCCCACCAGCACGGAACCGACCGGCGCCCCCAGTCCTTTCGAGAGGCAAAACATGACGGAATCGAACTTCCGCGTAAGGTCACCGACGGTGCAACCGAGCGCCGTCGCCGCGTTAAAGATGCGCGCCCCGTCCAGATGCACGGGCACCCCGCGCGCATGCGCCTCGTCACACACCCTCTCCGCCAACTCCACGGGCGTCACGGCTCCGCCCGCGATGTTGCAGGTGTTCTCAAGCGAGATCAGACCCGTTCCGGCGCGCTCCGCGGTCATGGCGCGAAGGGCGGGAGCGATGTCATCCCAACCCAGGATACCGTCTTCTCCCCGAACCGTTCGCGCCAGGCAACCGGAGACGGCCGCCATGGTCGCCATCTCGTAGTTGTAAATATGGCTGCGCTCCTCACAGATCACTTCCTGCCCATGATGGGTGTGAACCTTGATGGCAGCATGATTTCCCATGGACCCCGAGGGAACAAAGAGGCCCGCCTCACGGTCGAAAATTTCCGCCGCACGGGCCTGGAGGCGATTCACGGTCGGGTCTTCGCGATAGACGTCGTCGCCGACCTCGGCCTCCGCCATGGCGCGCCGCATCGAGGGCGTGGGGCGGGTTACAGTGTCGCTTCGCAGGTCCACAAGGCTCATCGGAACTCCCTCTAACCCAATCTAAAATTGAACAGCGGCATCAGCCGCCAACCTGGTTCGCGGGGGATGCCACGAATTCCTGGAAGATTTCATTGGATACCAGCAAGGCTTGCTCTGTCAACCGCAAGCGGTCGCCTTCCCTCTCCACCATGCCGCAGGCCTGGAGTCTCCCAATGGCGTCGCGAAAATGGCGGGCGGGGTCCACGCCGACCCGCTCCTGAATGGCCCTCAAGGATACGCCCTCGCGCTGCCGCAAACCGAGGAACAGGCTCTCTTCGACGGCCTCTTCAGTGTCGATCTGGTGGAAATCCACTCGTGAGAATTCAGCGCGATTCGTTTTTTCGACATAATCTTTCGGCGCGCTTTCGTTCGCCCAGCGCGCTACGCCGTCAAAAGAGTGCGCGCCGGACCCGAACCCCAGATAAGGTTCCCGGCGCCAATACTTGATGTTGTGACGAGAACGAAATCCCGGCAGCGCGAAATTTGAAA
>JAPUME010000154.1 GCA_027294185.1 Acidobacteriota bacterium
CCGCAAGGCGGGCGCGGTAGAGCCAGTCCACCAGGTAAACGAACACGGCGAAACCCAGCAGCAACACGATACCGGAGATGAGCGGTATCTGGCGAATAACCGACCACTCCATCTGCAACTGTCGCAAAATCATATCCATGAGGCCTGAATTCTATCGCCCTGGATAATCGTTCCCAGATGGTACCTCTCCCATGCCGCCCTTGCCGAACTTCTCCAGGACGCGATAATGCGAAATCGTCTTGCCTATCATGCGAATGTGCCTGAATTGATGGGGCTATCCTAGTTCGCCCTGGGAGGCAAGTCAACGTGAGGGGCTACTCGAAAAATTCATCCGCCGCAGGAGGTCCTGGAAGCGGGGGTCGGAGCGGAGTCGTCTTCCCGTTGGCAATTTCCACTTCGCTCTGCCGCAACAGCGTCACAATCTACTCCGGCTTATACCTCTTCGTCGACATGATCGGGTCTCCTTCTCAGGTGAATTCTCTCTCATTTCACCTGGTACAAAAAACCCCGGTCACGTCAGCCTGATGAGTAAAGTAGTCGAGCACAAACTCAGGAGATGGTAAACTCCACCAAGAATGATGCAGGAACATGACCAATTCAATCCTGTCGTCCAGACCGTCGGCTTGGCGGAAGTGCCAGCCGCCGAGATCGGTTCCGTTCAACGGATTGACCCAGCCCGCGCTGCTCGTCCCCGCTTCCGATTCCGCCTGCGGCGCCTCTTGCTGCCCGCAGGAGATCCCTGCGAGCGATGAGGCGACCAAGCCAACGATTAAAAGGGTGGGTAGGATTTTTCGCATTTTCATTTTATTCCCCCTGGAAATTACCGCAGTGGTCGGGCGCTGTTTTGTCTCGCCGGGAACCCTTCCCCGTTGCTCCGCGGTTTTGGGTTGAGAGATTTTCCAGATGTTATAGCCTGATGGGGCGGAGTTGCCAAGCTTAAATATTCTTAGCAGGTCGAGGTTAATTTTTCGCTTCGACCCGCGGGGTCCAGGGCGAGCACCTTTTGAGCGCCGGTTCCCCCGGATCTCGGGTTCCCTCTGTTTAAGGTGTGCCAGGAATGCTTGATCCAATACCCTGCGCTTGGAGAAGGAACGAAATCCTCCGGCAATTCAAGCATCCTTAAAACCAGTATTCCGCAATGCTAGTATGCTGGAGAACCAGCTTGACAGTTTTCCGTAAAAACGTATTTTAAGCATATGGAGAAACCGAAAAAAACACACCCCAAGGTCAAGATTACTTTGACGCTTCCCCGAGGAACGATGGTCGTATTGGAACGGATTCGCGCCCGGCGCACCCAGCGCGGCGCCACCCGGCGGGAAATCGGCCCGAGTGCCCTGGTGGAGGAAGCCATCAAGCTGCTCCGGAAGAAGGAAGGGATTTGATCGGGGAACGTCGAGGGTGGGATTTCGAAATGCGCGGTTGTCTTCTGTTGAGAGGTGAGGATGGCTGATCGCCTCGCACGGTTTCTGCGCACACACGTTGAGGAGCTCTTTGTCGCCTCCGTACTGGGGGTGACGCTCCTTCTGTTTCTCCTGATTCCCTACAAACTGGCTTTCCTGAATTTCTTCTATCTTCCCGTGTTTGTGGCGGCCTTCTTTCTGGGTGCCCGAAAGACGATCCTGGGGAGCGTCCTCTGCCTGCTGATGGTGAGCCTCTACGCAGTATGGCGTCCCGCTGACTTTTCGACCGGCGGCACCCGGATGGATACGTTCTTTAACATTTCGAGCTGGGGTGGGTTCCTGATGCTGGCGGGCGGGATTTTCGGTCTGATTCAAGAGAAGCTTCACAGGGAATATGGACGGATTCAAAAGCTGAATGAAACTCTGGCGCAGGAACAGGAGGCCCTGGAGACCACGAACTGCGATCTCTCGCGGATCAGCGAGCAGAGGCGGCGCGACGCAGAGCATCTCCGCCAGAAGAATGTGGTGATCGAGGGTTTGAAAAAGAAGCTGGAGAGTACCCTTTATAGCACCATCGATCCCACCGTCGCCCGCATGATGCTGGAGGGCAAGCTGCAACAGGACAAGCGGGAAGTTTCGGTGCTCTTTGTCGATCTGAAGGAGTTCACCACTTACGCCTCGCAATTTCCGGCTGAAACCATTACCGGAAAGTTGAATGAGTTCTACTCGGGCATGGAGCCGGTCGTCGAGCGCTTCTACGGCCACCTGGACAAATATATGGGGGACGCGATGATGTGCGAGTTCGGCGTTCCCATTCATCGCGACCAGCACGTGTTGCAGGCGACCCTGGCGGCCTACTTCATGCTGAAGGCGGCAAAGCGGAAAAAGTATCCCTGGCAGATCCGCGTCGGACTGGCCACGGGGACCGGGATTGTGGGGTTGGTGGGGGCGCGGCGCCAAAACTACACGGTGATCGGCGAGGTGTCGAACCTCGCCAATCGTTTGGAATCCCTGGCGGGGGAGGGCGAGGCGTTTCTGGACGAAACCGCCGCCCAGTATGTAGAGAAATTTTTCGATGTAGAGCAGGTCCGGAGTTTTTCGGTGCGCCGGCAGGCGGACGAGCGGACTCGACAGCAGATTGCGGAGCTCGA
>JAPUME010000155.1 GCA_027294185.1 Acidobacteriota bacterium
GCGACGTTGCAAGCTGTGACCTGGTGGAGGACTGGGAGAAGCTCCTGGAGGACCACCCTCCCGTTGTCAGCCTGGGCGAAACGGTAAAGGACATCCAGAGCCGGAAAGTCATTACCGTCCGCACCGACAAGCGCGACTATACATGCCAGCGGGTCATCCTGGCCGTCGGGCGTCTGATCCATTTTAAGAAACTCGAGGTGGCCGAGGAGGGGGAGCCGAAGGTCCACTACGAGCTTCCCAACCCGGAAGATGTGGTCGGCAAGGACGTTCTTGTCGTTGGCTTGACCGACGGGGCTCTGGAAACCGTGGCCGGCCTGGCCGAGCGCAACCGCGTGACCCTGGCCTGTCAGGGGGAAGACCCGGCGGGATGCAATCTCGGATCCATCGAGGCCGTCCGTCGCCTGGAGGAGCAGGGGAAGATTACCGTCTACTCCGAGGGCGTGGTCACGCGCCTCGGAGAGCGCGAAGCCGTGCTGCGCCAGCAGGGCAAGGAAGTGACCCTGCCGAACGACGTGGTCTACATGCTTGCCGGTGTGGACCGGACTTCTCTTCCCACCGATTTCTACAAGCGCTGCAAAATTGCCTATGACCGGGACTGGCATTTGTGGCGATCTTTCGGATTGATTTTCAGCATTCTGCTGGTCGGGGCTTTCTACCTGACGAAAAAGATTCATCCGGACCTCATTCGCATCGGTTCGTGGAATCTCGACAAGCTTTATCCGCTCACCTATTCGGTGGTCGTCCTTGTCTTCGGCATCAAGGCCATCCGGCGCTGGGGGGCGTTCCGCTGGAAGCCTTCCCCCCGCAAGCACGGCAACCAGACTCTGCGGCTCAGCTCGTTGATCTTCTTCCAGGTGTTTTTCTTCTTCATTGTGCCGGAACTCCTGGTGCACGACTGGATGGCCTACAGCATCTTCTATCCCTGGCCTCTGGTCCTGGGGCCTTCGACGATTCAGTCCATCATGCAATCCTACGGTTACTGGGTCTGGGGTCTCGCTTTGATCCTGGTCGGTGTGCCCCTGTCCGTACTGTTTCATGGGAAGAAGTTCTGTACCTGGGTCTGTGGCTGCGGTGGTCTGGCGGAAACCGTGGGCGATAGCTGGCGGCACTACTCACCCAAGGGACCCCTCAACCGGCGCCGGGAACGCTATATCTACGTGGTGACCGGGTTTGCCCTGATCGCCACCGTTGTGGTCGCCTTCGGTTGGGACGTTTCTCTGGGTGGATGGAACATCAAGAAGGTCTATGGATACACGGTGGATCTGCTTCTGATCGCCATCATTCCGGTCGCGCTCTATCCGTTCTCCGGTGGCAAGACCTGGTGTCGCTACTGGTGTCCGGTCGTGGGGTGGATGAACATCGTGGGGAAGAAAATGAGCCGCTTCCGCATCACTCCGGACAAAAAGCGTTGCATCGCCTGCGGCATGTGCACGCGCTATTGCGAGGTCGGCGTCGATGTGATGCAGTTTGCGTTGCGAGGAGAAGCTTTCGGCCTGAATAACAGCGCTTGCATCGGATGCGGCATTTGCCTCCAGGTGTGCCCCACCGATGTGTTGGAGTTCGGAAAGCCTCTGGTTCAGATCGGCGATTCGAACCCGGCAGCCACGCCCACCGCCTGATCGTTATCTGCTCGCCTCATCGTGAACGAATCGACCTCCCTTCAGTTTTTACGGGGAAATTTCTCCCGAATGAGCCGGAGTGCTTCCGGTTGGGAGTGGAGGGTTCCTTCCAACTGGGCGTCCTCGACGGCGCTGAGGATTTCCTTAAAAAGCGGCCCCGGTTGGTAGCCCTGCTCGATCAGGTCGCGGCCGGTGATGAGCGGGACGGGACGGATATCCTCGGCGGGCGTCTCAGCCAGCATCTTGCGCGCGAGTTCATAATTCGTCAGGTCGCCGTGGCTCGAGCTGCAATCGATCCGATGAAGCTCGAGATGTTCCTCGAAACCGTCCATGCGCAGGAACCGCTTCTGTTTGGCGGGCCGCATCTGCGGGAAATCCTTGAAGCGGAGATGGTGGCGGATTAATTCGCAAACTCTCTCGGTAACGCGCGTCGGCAGCCGCAACCGTCCGCAAATTTCTTCCGCCATTCGGGTTCCTACCTCGGCGTGGTTGTTGAAACGGATGCGGTCGGAGACGCTGAACGTGGGTGGTTTGCCGACGTCGTGCAGGAGCACGCCGAGCGCGAGGGTCGGGGTGGGCGATTCGAGTTGTGCGAGCATCATCAGCGTGTGCACCCAGACGTCTCCCTCGGGATGAAACTGGGGCGGCTGCTCCACCCCCTTCATCTTTTCCACTTCGGGGAGAACCTCATGCAGCAGGCCCGTCTCATCCAGTAGCTTAAAGCCGCGCCGCGCTCCGCCTTCGGTCAGAATTTTCAGGATTTCATCCCGAACCCGCTCGGCGCTTACGGATTGGATGGAGGGGGCGAGTTTCCGGAGGGCGGCGAAGGTTTCCGGATGGATCGAGAAGTCGAGCCTTGAGGCGAAACGCACGGCCCTCATCAACCGGAGGTGGTCCTCCCTGAATCGAGTTTCTGCATCGCCGATGGTGCGGATGACTCGCTGCTTGATATCTTGCTGGCCGTTGACGAAATCGAGAACTTTATTTTCCAGCGGGTCAAAGAGCAGGCCGTTGACCGTGAAGTCGCGCCGTTCCACGTCCTCCTGGGCGCTTTTCGAGTAACGGACCTCGGTGGGGTGCCTTCCGTCCTCGTAGCGATGGTCGCTTCGGAAGGTCGCCACCTCGTGTTGGTTTTCCTGCTGAATCACCAACTGAACGCCGAATTGGATACCGACGGGGATGGTTTCGGGAAAAATTCGGCTGACCTCCTCGGGCAGGGCATCGGTCGCAATATCGTAATCCCTGGGCGAGACCCCCATCATGAGATCGCGCACGCAGCCGCCCACCAGGTAGGCTTGAAAGCCTTTCCCGCGAAGTTGACGGATGATCCCCTCAGCAGTCTGTTCTTTTCCGGGCATTGCGAATCATTAGAACCGAACCGGGGTGGAACTGGCAATTACTTTTCGCCCCGCCCGGCGGGCGATCGCTTTTTCCGATGGGGCGACCTGGTGGATTCCGGAGCAGGGTCGAGCGAGCGGGCAAGCTGGAGAGTTTGGAATCCGTAGCGGTCGCGAATCTTGTCGGCGGCCTGGTAAATTCGGTCCCACTTTCCTTCGCGATCCTGCTCCAGCAGACCGAGTTGCTCGGGAGAAGAAGTCAGTTGGCTCGCCTGGACTCCCAGCAGGCGGACCCTGGTTTTTGGGCGGTAGGTGCGGCCGAGCAGGGCAAGCACAGTTTCGAAAAGTATGGAATCCAGGTTCGTCGGTCGAGCCAGGGTATGAGAGCGCGAAAAGGTCCGAAAATTGGAGTTTCGCAGCTTCAATCCGACGGTGCGAGTGAACAAGCCGTGGTCGCGAAGCCGGCGGGCGACCCGCTGGCACAGGTAAGACAGAGTCCGCTCGAACATCTCGGGATCAGCGCTGTCTTCCGAAAATGTGGTTTCGTGGCTGATCGACTGCGGGGTTTCGCTGTACTCATAGGCGCCCGTGTCCTGCCCCTGCGCTTTCAGAGACAACCATTCACCGAACTTTCCGAATTTGTCGGTGAGAGCTTTGCCGGGAATCTTCTGTAAGTCGCCGATGGTTCGGATGCCCATGGCTTTGATTTCCGGTTCTGTTACTTTGCCGACTCCCGGGAGCCTTCGGATCGGCAGCGGGCGCAGGAAGGCGCGCTCGTGTCCGGGCAAGATGCAAAGCAGGCCGTGAGGCTTGGCCTGATCGGAGGCGATCTTTGAGACAAGCTTCGAGGTCGATACCCCTACCGAGCACGGCAGATCGAATTGCTTTCGGACCGCGCGTATCAACTGATCCGCGGCGCGGAATGCTGATCCGTACAGACGGTCGCAGCCCGTCAGGTCGAGATACGCTTCATCAATCGAGGTCATCTCCACGACGGGACTGAAGTCGGTGAACATCTTGTGGATGGCTTCGGAAACCTCGCCATAGAGACTGTGCCGCGAAGGGAGAAAGATTGCCTGCGGGCAGAGCCGCCTGGCGGTCCGCACGGGCATGGCCGAATGGACGCCGTATTTTCTGGCTTCGTAGCTCGCCGCGGCCACAACGCCTCGTCCTTCCGGATTCCCCCCCACAACGACTGGCTTCCCTTTCAAAGCGGGGTTCTGCAGCTCTTCGATGGAGACGAAGAAAGCATCCATATCGACGTGGAGAATCTGGCGGGTCATGCCGTTAGCCGTGAGCAGGGTTCCCGGAGGCAAGGACGCTCGCGTTGCCCTGCTTGCACGCCGAAATCACACGGGGGAGACCCCGGAGATCTTTGCTTACCCTGGGCTGAGTCCATCCTTCGCCGAACAGATCGAAAACCGTCTGCTCCATGGTCGATCCGATTTCAAGGAGCAGGTGGGCGCCGGGTTTGAGAACCTGCTGAGCCTCGGGAATCAGGCGACGGTAGATTTCCTCACAGGTTTCATGCCCACCCAGGGCAAGCCGTGGTTCTCGGTCGCGCACTTCCGGTTGCAGCGTTTTGAGTTCCTCGCTGCCAATATAGGGCGGATTGGAGACTACGAAATCCATACTGCCAACCAATCGCTCCAGGAAAGGAGCGAGCAGGTCACCCTCGATGAATTCCACTCGATGCTTCATTCCCAGCCGATCTGCGTTCCCTTTGGCGACCTGAAGCGCTTTCGACGACAGGTCGCAGGCAAAGATCACAGCCCGGGGAAGTTCGTGCGCGAGCGCC
>JAPUME010000156.1 GCA_027294185.1 Acidobacteriota bacterium
TCGAGGCGACCCCCGTAGCGCCGACTCCGACCCGTGAGCCCCCGGCGCGTCGGGCTCCCCGGCCACCGCGGCTGGTATCGGTTGAAGTCCCTGCCGGCACCATCATCCCGGTCCGAATGATTGACAGAATCGACTCCACCCGTCACCGCGCTGGAGAGGTATTCGCCGCCAGCGTTGACACGGCACTGGCCGTAGACGGGCGAATCATTGCCCCGCGTGGCACGGACGCCACCGTGCGTCTTATCGAGGCGCGAACCTCAGGCCGCTTCAAGGGACGCTCGGAGTTGCGCATCGAGCTTGTCGCTCTCCATATCGAAGGCCGCGAATATCAGGTGGAAACCACCGATTATCTTCATCAGGGGGGCTCGCGGGGTAAGAATACCGCCAAGAAGATCGGGGCCGGAGCCGCGATCGGCTCAATAATCGGAGCCATTGCCGGCGGAGGCAAGGGCGCAGCCATTGGAGGCGCAATCGGCGCCGGTGGCGGAACCGCTGCCCAAGCCGCCACCAAGGGCGAGCAGGTCGAGCTTGCATCGGAAACCCGAATCGACTTCGTGCTGCGCGTTCCCTTTACGGCGACCATTCAAGACCGCCGCTAAAACGCCACGGGCGGAACACTGGCAGGATTTTTGAAGCAATTGAGTTAAAGAATTATCGGCCCCGCAGGGGTCCGGGCGGAATTCCGGGTCCCGGCACGGTGCATCTCAATATGTCACTCCAGCTTTCACCTGAAGCACACGACCGTCTTAAGAAGCGCCAGAGGGCGATGGCTCTGGTGATTTGGACCAGCACGCTCTCTTCCCTCTTCGTCGTGATATTTCTCATTTACGTGGCAGCCTCTTTCCCGCGGCAGGACACCTCGGCGTATCTCATCTATGCCGTCTCGACCCTGGTTGTCGGCTTCTCGATTGTGAGCCACCGGGCGCTTTCCGGGCGGCGTAATTTGATTCGTTTCGACCTGTCCCAAGGGCTGGCCGAGGAGATCACCGGGGCAATCGAGAAGGTACCTTCCCAGGGCGGATACGTCCTGAAGATCAGCGATCAGCAGTTCGTCGTGGACGGGCTCCTCGGACGGGACCTTCCCGACGAGGGGACGGTCCGCCTGTCCTATGCGCCCCGTTCCCGCTTTGTACTCTCGGTTGAATCTCTCTAGCACACCCCCTCTGTAGTGAGTGTGGACCGATTGCCCCCTCCGCTAAGTAAACTTAGTAAATGACTGAGCGGTAAAAGGTTAGGGTTGACCCGCCCGCCTTTGAGTTATAGCATGGCAGGTTCCGGCTGCCGCTGCGGGCAATCGGAGCGGAGACAGCAGTTCAAGCTGGAAATACGGATGGTACCGCTATGTCCGAAATGACTCATGTATGGATTGACGGAGGGATTCAAGTCCCCCTCCATCGGCATCTGCTGGTCGTCTACCGCCGTGTGGTGGACCGGTACCGTTTCGCGTCTTTCCTGGCCGAAGGTCTCCGGCAAGGTGACCTGTGTGTTTACCTGGCTCCCGGGCCGATGCAGCTGGAAATGTCGGAAGTTCTGGACGGGCTCGGCATTCCGGTAGATGGGTATCGCCAGCGGGAACGGCTCTTCTTCCCGAACCCGGCCAACAGCCGGGAACAGATTTGGGACTACGCCCGCAGGGTCTTCGAAAAGGCTGAGAAGACCCAGGCGCCGTGTGTTCGCTGGCTGGAAGAGATTTCCTGGGTCCGGCCGGAGGAATCCACTCTGGACGAATACTATAAGTTCGACGCCAGTCTGAATTACCTGGTGAAGCATTATCCGAGCCTGGCCCTCTGCCAGTGTGACTTGAACCTCCTGGAAAGCGGTCCGGGGCTTTCCCCGCTGGTCCTACACCGGCATCTGGTAATCGGCAATGACCTTGTGCAGGACAATCCCTTTTACATTTCTCCGGAAAAATTCGTTCGCATGAGCGCGCAAGAGCGGCAGGCGGAAATTTTCCGGGTCCTGCATGATTTCCGGTATGACGTGGACGAACTCCTGGAGGCCCTGCGCGGCTACGGCAGATTGGCCTATCCCGAAGGCGACTCGAAATCCCACCTGAGACCTACCCCTCCGAACGTCCCCCCGCGCGGTCCGGCCACGTAGTTTTCGCCGGCGGCGCCTGACTCGGCCGGAAAGGCCACGCCCCTTTCCGAGTGCATCCGCGGTTGGGGCCAAAAGCCCCGTGCTCCATCTTTAGCCTGTGTCAGCCCTCGAACGAATGGGGTAAGATGTTTAGGCAGGAAGGCATCGTGACGATACCGCCATGGATTTTGACCAATTAGCAAGCTTTCTGGAAGTTGCCAAGCAACAGAGCTTTTCGCGGGCAGCCCAGAAACTGTTTCGCACCCAACCGGCCATCAGCGCGCAGATCCGCCTGCTCGAGCAGGAGTGCGGGGAAAAACTTTTCGACCGCAGCGGAAAGAAAATTTCGCTGACCTCGGCGGGGGAGACGCTCCTGGATTATGCCCAGAGGCTGCATCAGCTTCATCGAGACGCCCTCCAGGCCATCGCCGAGCTGGAAGGAACCCCTCGCGGCAAGCTGCAGATCGGGGCAAACGAGGCGACCTGCCTCTACGTTCTGCCGCAGGCTTTCGCCCTGTTCAAACAGAACTACCCGCAGGTCCAGATCAGCATCTACCGGAACTACAGCCACAAAATTCTTCAAAAGGTCCAGGATGGCGCTGTGGATTTGGGGATTCTCACTCTCCCCCTCAAAGCCAATTCCATCGAGGTCATGCCGATCTTCAAGGATGAGGTGCAGGTGGTGGTTCCTCCGCAGCATCCCCTGGCCAACCGGAAGAGCGTGACCCTGGAAGAGATGGCCAGCTATCCACTGATCGTTCCCACGACAGGAAACACTCGGCATATGCTGGAACGCATGTTGCGTGCTTACCGGAACCGGGTGCAGATTTCGATGGAACTTGCCAGCGTAGAGACGATTAAGAAGTTTGTGGGCGCGGGGCTGGGCATTTCAGTCATCAGCCGGAGCTACGCCCTGCCTGAGGTGGAAGCGGGCGTATTGCGGTTGATTCCGCTGAAAGGAGTCAAGTTTTACCGTGAGTTGGGCTTGATCCATCGCACGGACCGTCACCTGTCCCACTCGGCGAAGGCCTTTATCGAAGTGATCCGCAAGGTGAGGTCAGTTCCGGAGGGTAAGATTACAGGTCGAGCCGGGAAGTAACTCTGGCCGGCAAGGATCAGGCGGGAAATCATCTCTTCCATAACGAAGTGGATTTCGAGACCCGAATGAAGAAAAGCAGACACATTTTGCGAGTCATGAAATTCGGGGGATCCTCTGTGGCGAACGCCGACTGCATCGGGGGTGTCGCCGAAATTCTGGTCCGCCTCCAACGGAAGCAGAAATTGGCCGTCGTCGTCTCCGCCCTGGGAGGCATCACCGACACTCTGATTCAGGCGGCACAGCACGCAGCCCGCGGCAAAACGTCTCTCTGGCGAACGGCAAAACAGGAGATCGAAAAGCGGCACTTCCTCGTTGCGGAAAAGCTCCTCCCACCCCGCGAACGGCCGCAGGTCGAACTGCGGTTGTCGGCCGGCCTGGCCAACTTTGAAGCGCTCTGCTCGGGAGTCACACTCATGCGGGAAATTACTCCCCGGGCCTTGGACGCCCTTTCAAGCCTGGGAGAGTTGATGAGCGCTGCGCTTTTGGCGGGGGTTCTCCGCTCGAAGGGTGTAGCTGCCCAGGCCGTCGACGGGGCGGATTTACTCGTGACCGACGAAGGATTCGGCAATGCCTCTCCGATCTTCGATTTGAGCCGCGCGAAGACCCGAAAGCGGTTGCTGCCATTACTCCAGGGAGGCGTACTGCCCGTGATCACCGGTTATCGCGGGGCCACACGCAAGGGCGTCTGCACCACTCTGGGGCGCGGCGGGTCGGACTACAGCGCGACGCTCATCGGCGCCGCGCTCGACGCCCGGGAAGTCTGGATCTGGACCGACGTGGACGGGGTGATGACCGCCGACCCCCGCCTGGTGCCGAAAGCCAGGATCGTGCCCTCGCTTTCCTACCGCGAAGCCGTTGAGCTCTCCTTTTTCGGCGCCAAGGTTCTTTACTACAAGACGCTTCAACCGGTGATCAAGAAAAGAGTCCCGGTTTGGATCAAGAATACGTTCAATCCTGCGGCGCGGGGGACGCGCATCAGTCTTCGCTCAAGTTCGCGGTCGAACCCTTCCGGGGGGATCAAGGCGATCACCTCGGTGGCACGCGCCGATCTGGTCACACTGAGCGGTGGTGAGATTTTCAGCTTTCCCGCCATGGCCGCCCGCGCCTTCGGGGCTCTGGCCAGCCAATCCATCTCTACGTTGATCGTCACCCAGTCCTCGGCGGACAACGTTCTCTGCTTCGCCATACATCACGGCGACCTGGACCGCGTGCGAGCCGTGCTCCGGAAAACCTTTGAGTTGGAAATGCTCCATGACTATATGGGACCCATTGAAGTCATGCGCCAGGCCGCCATCGTCGTGGCCATCGGAGAGAATATGGAAGGAACCCCGGGAATTGCC
>JAPUME010000157.1 GCA_027294185.1 Acidobacteriota bacterium
GGTTTCGCCGGATTGCGCGTCGCTTTGCCCAGATATTCCAGTTCCTTCTCCATCAACAATCCACCGGCGGCCACAGGGATCAGCCGTGCAATCGCCTCGGTCGAGGCGTGGGCGCGGTGGGCAGACCCGAAAGCGTCGTTCACGTAGACATCCCCCAGCGCCGCCAGTTGCGCCGCGAAGGCTCGATCGTTCTTCTCCTCTTCAGGATGAAAGCGGAGATTTTCAAGCAGCAGGACTTCACCGCCCTTCAAAGCGGCAGCGGCCTGAGCCGCGACGTCCCCCACGCAGTCGGTGGCGAAGCCGACCTCACAACCCAATATTTGGCTCAATCGCTTTGCAACAATACGAAGGCTCATCCTGGGATTGGGTTTCCCCTTGGGGCGGCCGAGGTGGGATGCGACGACCACACGAGCGCCCTTCTGCCGCGCCATTTCCAGTGTGGGGAATACAGCACGAATGCGGCTGTCGTCGGTTATGTCGCCGCTTTCGGTTAAAGGAACATTCAGGTCTGCACGAATGAAAACGCGCTTACCCTGAAGGTCCAGGTCGCGGATGGAAACTTTTGGCATTCTTCTTATGTTTACACGGGAGGCGGACAGGTGTGTCGGAGGCCGCATCATCTTCCCAACCTGTCCCGCCACCCGACTACATCCTGGCGGCGAGGAATTTGATCAGGTCACGGACGCGGCAAGAGTATCCCCACTCGTTGTCATACCAGGCGGTGACTTTGATGCAGTTGCCGTCGATCACTTTGGTGAACCCGGCATCAACAATGGCCGAGTGAGGATTGCCGCGGAAATCCACCGAGACCAATTCTTCTTCAGTGAATTCCATGATGCCCTTCAAGGGTCCCTCAGAAGCGGATTTCAATTCCTTATTGACCTCTTCGGTGTTCGTCTTCTTCTCCACGAACGCCACCAGGTCCACCAGAGAAACGTTGGGCGTGGGCACTCGCATGGCGAAACCGTCGATTTTCCCTTTGAGTTCCGGCAGAACCAGACCGACGGCCTTCGCCGCACCGGTCGTGGTGGGGATGATCGACACCGCCGCTGCGCGCGCGCGCCGCAGATCACTGTGGGGCAGATCGAGAGTCCGCTGGTCGTTGGTGTAGGCGTGGATGGTCGTCATGGCTCCGGTTTTGATCTTGAACTTCTCATGGATCACCTTCGCAACAGGCGCGAGGCAGTTGGTCGTGCAGGAGGCGTTGGAAATAACATTGTGTTTGGCGGGGTCGTAGGTATCGTCATTCACTCCGAGGACCAGGGTAACGTCGGGGTTGGTTGCCGGGGCTGAGATGATGACCTTCTTGACGCTTCCACGCAGGTGCTTCCTTGCGGCTTCAGCCTTGGTGAAAAGTCCTGTGGACTCCACCACAACCTCAACACCCAGCGATGGCCAGTCGATCTCACCGGGATCCCGGGTCTTGAAAATCTTGAGTGAGCGCCCGTCAATTTTCAGCTCCCCTTCTCCGTAGCCGACATCGGCCGACAGGATTCCCAGAACCGAATCGTACTTCAAAAGGTGCGCCAGTGTTTTGGGATCCGTAATATCATTGGCCGCAACGATCTCAAGCTCCCGATCACCCACCGCTGCGCGAAAAAGATTCCTTCCGATGCGCCCGAACCCGTTGATCCCCACTTTTACAGCCATCACTGCCTCCGTTGAGTGCCTGGAATTGGTGCCGAATCGTCTATCTTATGAACCTGGTCCAGAAGTGTCAAACCGAAAGGGAACCCGGTAAAGACAATCCTCCCACGGGTCAGCCTCCAATCGGCGAAGAATGACACCTAACATGCAAGAGGTATGCCTTGGGAAGGGCCAGGGCGGGTCGGACAAGAAATCAGGAATCAGGACTCCTCGCCCGTAGAGCGGCTCTCGAGCGATTCGTCGGCCGGCGGGGCGGCAGGGTCCTTTGGGGCAGCGAAAATTTTCACCTCGGAAACGATGTCCCCATCGAAGGTAACAAAAACCGTATTCGGCGGCACTCCGTAAATCCACTCCTCGAATTCAATACCGCCGCGAAACTCGCGGATTCGACGGTCCGGAGTTCCTTTCGAAGAAAGGACGGAATCACGGTTCATGCCCACCAGAACTTCATGGTTGCGAATGGCCTCTTTATACTTTTCCGGAATTCGCGGGGAATAAAGGGTCGTGGGGGAACGGCGTTCAAAGTCCAGAATGGGGTCCAGAAGTTTCTTGAACTCGGCCACGGTAAGGTCGGGAATCGGACCGGGAAAAACCAGGTTCACGAACGCCCCGGAGGCGGCCGCATGCGAATCTTTGGAGCTGATAGGCTGCGACATGGTGCCCCTCCCCGTGGACATGCGGATTCGCTGGTACCATTTCTTTCCGCTTTTCCCTCCCCCGTTGATGTCGAGGAGGATTCGATTTCCCTTGAAGCGCACCTTGGTAATCTGGATGGGTGTGCCGGGGTTCATCGCTCGACCGCGAATTCGGAATTCGATCTCGTTTTTTTCCTCGTCGATCTTCCCGTCGGAAGCGAGGAAAAATCCGTGCTTACCGCCGGGAATGGCAAGCTTGGCGACAGCCGTTGCGCTTGTGAGATCGCGCACCAGGGTAAGGCGAGCTTTCTCGCTGATTCCCTCCGCTCCGAAAGCGGAAACCGGGATCACAAGCACCCCGATGAGCACTACGAAAAGGCGATTCATGGTACGACGGACCTCTCCCGCCAGGACACCTAACCCCCCGGAAATAACTGGCCCTCGCCATTACCGGCCGGCAATCCATTTTCGAGGTGCATCCTCATATCTCCCGTCACATAAAGGCTTTTGCTACTTCCAAGGTACGCCATCAGAAGCAAGATTACAACCGTAGCGACCAAACTCCCCTCCAGCCCATAGGCCCCGCCGGTCCAATATTCCGCCCCTTCTACCCGAACCCGGAAAAGGCTCCGGGGCAACTCATAGCCGCTGACCGGGATACCGAAACCGAAGCCTTGAAACAGGTTCCAGGAAAAATGGAGTCCTGTCGGAAGCCAGAGCGAGCGGGTCCGCAGGTAGGCCATGCAGAAGGCCACGCCGACCAGCATCGTGTTCAGGGTCGAAATCCAGGTGTGGTGAGGATTTAACCAGTGCACAAACCCGAACAGAGCCGATAGCACTCCGGTCGCACCATACCTGCCGATGGATTCGACCAGGCGCTGGAAAGGGTACCCTCGGAAGGCAAGCTCCTCATTCGCCGCAGAAGCCCCAAACAGGCAGACGAAGAACAAGCCGGAAGGGAGCAGATTCCAGATTTCACCGGAATTGAAATCGATCTCCGCCACGCCCAGGGCGATTTGGATGCCTACAGCGCCGCTGATCAACAGCAAACCCAGCCCGATACCGACGCCCAGTTCCCAGGCCCACCGGGAGTGAGGATAGATCCCTATGGAGCCCAGCGGCTTGTCTTCCAACAGGACCGTGAAGGCCTTGAACAGTGCCAGAAGAAGCGCCAGTTGGAGCAGGGATGCCGTCAGGATGCGTGTGTGGAGGTCCGGCTGCCATCCCAGGATATAGGCCCCCTGCACGACCACAAAACTCGAGCCGAGAAACAACATTTGAGACAACGTCCCCGAGCTCAAGAACCGCCAGAAGGGACGCAGTTGGTTATTCCTGACAAATTGCGAAAGAACCCACCGCCACGCTGTTAAAGGGAATTCGGAAATCGGCAATTGGCCACCGGGAAAAGGGAGAGTTTGAGGGGGAAGGACCGCCCCACCGACATCGTCGGATCGACGGCGGCTGCCCGTCCCTCTACCTACGGGTTACCTGCATGTTCTGGTCGATCGAAAACGAGGGCCACCCCTCGGCGGTCGAGTCGGCGGGTACCGCCGTAATCCGGAAGCCCGTTCCGCCGTTGATCTCCGAGACGAAGTTGTAGCCCCTCCGGTTGGTCGCGGAAAACAGCAGAGAACCCTCCTGCTGGAGCTGCTCAACGGTCGCATAACTCCCGTGAAAGGCCAGGTAGCGCCGCTCGGCATTCGCGATGGACAACAGGTCAGTCTGAATTCCGACCGCATCGATCTGGGCTTTCGGGGAAACCACCTCTCCGCCCGGACCCACCTTGAATTGCGTAGTGTAAACGTAATAACCCACTGCCAATCCGACCAGGACGGTCAGGATCATTCCGCTGCCTCTCATCTCAAGCCTCCTGAATCCGCGCTCACTGCTGACTCAAACATCGGCAACCGCCTGGGGCGCCTTTACTTAAAGGTCTGCCGGGGCGAGGTAGGATCCCAGAATCGCTCCTGCCGGGGAAAGCTTCCATAAGCGCTTCTCAAGCATTCCTTCAGTTTTTCAAACCCGGAGATTACATGGTCGGCACACCCGAGGACCCAACCGCTGATTTCGGACACGGGAATTTCACTTACCAGATAGATGGGCAGGCTCTTGCGGTAAGCTGCGGTCAATTCCGCCTGAGTGCCCCCTCCCCGAGCCGCAGCCCGGTCCCAGTAGCAGACGACGTAGTCGGCTCGATGGGCCATGACATCCAGATCATGGTTGATGATGTGACGCATCACCCGGCGAAAGCGCACAAGGTCGTTCTGCTTCCACCGGTCCAATCCGTCCAGCTCTTCGGCGGATAGGATGCGCCGAGCCTCCTGAGTGGGATCGTAGGCCTGATGATTCAGATTCTGAAGGAGCCATTCCCCCAGATCCTTTCGCCATTCGCGGCCATGCTCCGGCGCGAACTCCATACCTCCACACAAGAAGGCCAGCATCGTTTTCCCTCCTCCTATCCCGCCGCTGATCTGCAGCATGCTCCGCGGGGACGCCAATGCGCTCGCGTGCAGGGATACCGTCCTATTGTCTCGAACGAGTCGATAGGAATGCAAGCGCTCCTGCAGGAAGAAATTTTAGGGGGAATGCGGTACCAGGCAATGGCCGGAAGAGCGGTACGGACAGGGTCGCCGCAACGCTCAGTTAGGAGGATGGAAGATTGGGAGGAGAAAGAGATAAAAAGGGTATCTCGTTCTCATCCATTAACGATTAACGATTAACGACTAACGACGGCGAGGATAATAACCACGGCGGGCCTGCACCTTGTATTTGCCGTCACGAACGCGGACCTCGATCTTTCGAAATCCCACCCCGTCTTTCTTGCTCGACGGAGTGTAGCCCAAACTGTACTGCGAACGGAGCTCCTCGGCGATCTCTTCAAAGGCCGCCCCCATATTCTTCACCTTCCCCACCTTGACCACTCGCCCGCCGGTTTCACGGCTGAGCCTTCCAAGGGCGGAGCCTCCCCCACCCCTCCCGAACCTACCCCGGTCGGAAATGGAGAGAGCATAGATCACGGTGTCGGCCCTCTGCACAGACGAGATAGCGGAGGCGAGTTCCGTCCGGCTCCCCTGGTCCTGCCCGTCGGAAAGCAGGATCAGCACCTTGCGCCCCACCTCGTCGGTGATCTGTTCGGTGGCCGAGAGATAAACTGCATCGTAGAGAAGCGTACCAGCAGGGGAGCGACCCGGGAAGGTGGGTGGAATCGGGGAGGGTCTGGTGCTGGGTCCGGGATAGCGGCCCGGCGCAGGTATAGGAAACGGCCCCTGCATAGGAAATCGTCGCCGCCCCGGATAACTTCCCGGTCCCGACACCGGCAGCGTGCCCCCGGTATTAATCATCACGGAGTCGATCGCTTCCGACAAATCCCGCATATCGTTGGTGAAATCCTGGAGCAAGGTTACCTCCAGGTCGAAATTGATGACAAAGGCCAGGTCACTCGGCCTCAGCACGCGGCTCAAGAAGAGCTTGGCCTGGTCTTTTTCGATCTCCAAAACATTACGCACACTGCCGCTGGTGTCGATCAACAGGCCGATCGTCAGGGGAGTGTCCGTCTCACGGGAGAAGTAGCGGACCTCCTGCCGCAC
>JAPUME010000158.1 GCA_027294185.1 Acidobacteriota bacterium
CCTCGAAAACCTCTCTTTCTGCGGCTGCCAGACCGAATTCCACTGCGGTGATTACCTCACCGGCGCATTCGCCGATCCCCAGATCGCCCAAGCCGTATTCACGCGGGTCGGCCCAATCGCGGAAGAACGAACGGTCCTCGAGGTCGGTGGGCGGAATGGCCAGGTCTTCGAGCATCCGCTTCAGCTCCAGCTTTCCAATCCGCGCGATGAATTTCTGGAAACTCTCGCCTTTTTGCCGGTCGGAGAGAAACCGTTGGGTGATTCGCTCGACGGTCTCAGGAATTCTCTTCGACGGGACGGCTAGAATGGGCAGACCGTAGGAGGCTGCATTGCGGGTCCACTCGCCCCCCAGGACTACCTGGAAGTGGGGCACCGCGTAGCCGGCAATCTTGCGGCTGACCCCGTAGAATCCGAGGTCGGCGACGTGATGCTGCCCGCAACTGTTAAAGCAACCGCTGATCTTGATGTGAAGATTACGAACCGATTCGTCGAACTCCATGCTCTTTTGAGCCAGCCGCTTTTCGAGCTCCGCAGCCAGTCCGCGCGAGGAGGAGATGCCCAGCTTGCAGGTATCCGTGCCGGGGCAGGCAACTATGTCGATGATGCTGCCCGCGCCGGGCCGTCCCAGGCTCGCGGCCTCGAGCGCCCGGTGGAGCTCGGGCAAGTCACTCCGGGAGACCCAGCGAATGACGAAGTTCTGCTCTACCGTCGTGCGAACGGTTCCACGCGTGAAGCGGCGGACGACGTCCGCCAGAGCGCGCAATTGCAGGGCGGTGATGTCACCCAAAGGAAGGGCGACGGTAGCCACGACGTAGCCTTGCTGCCGCTGCGGGCGTATGTTGGACCGGAGCCACTGTTGGAAGGATTCCGAGCCACCCTGGGGCAGTTCGCCCGCGGGGCGCAGGGGTTCTTCCCGTTCCTTTTCGGCGTCGGAAATCAGTTGAGTCCAGCGCGGGTCATGGGGCAGCGTCTTGCGCTCCTCCAGGACCAATTGCTTGAACTTTTCGATGCCGAGGTCATTGATCAGAAACTTGATCCTTGCACGGTTGCGGTTCTTCTTTTCACCGAGCCGCGCGAAAACCCGTGCCATGGCCTGTGCCGTCGGCAGGAGTTCCTCAGGCGCGAGGAACGAGTCGAAGAGCTTCGCCTGATAGGCTACCGATCCCAGTCCGCCGCCGACATACATTTCAAAACCGCGCTTCCCGGTGCCGTTATCGCTTCGAGTGGCGGCGACGAGACCCAGATCGTGCATGTTGACGAGGCCGCAGGCGTGCTGCCCGCAACCGCTGAAAGCCGGTTTGAATTTTCGCCCGAAGCTCTGGCAGTCGGGGTGGCCGAGCAGGAATTTCGCCAGGGCTCGCGCGTAGGGTGAAACGTCGAAAACCTCATCCTGGCAGACCCCCGCGTAGGGGCAGGCGGTGACGTTGCGGACCGAGTTGCCGCAGGCCTCCCGCGTGGTGATGCCCGCCGCGGCCAGCCGCCGCATCAGGGTCGGGGTATCGTCGATGTGGATGAAGTGCAACTGGAAATCCTGACGGGTCGTGATGTGGACTACCCCGTCCGAGTATTCCTCGGCCAGGTCGGCTGCAGTCTCAAGCTGTTCGGCATTGAGGCCGCCGAAGGGGATCTTGATGCGTTGCATGCCGGGAGCGTCCCAAATCGTGTGGGGTCCTTTGGTTTTCGTCTCGGCGGGATAAGCCAGCAATTGCACCTTTTTCCCGTCATGTCTCTGGCCGTTGTCGTAGCGTTGACCGTAGACTCCTCTTCGAAGCCGGGTTTCGGCGAACAGCCTTTCCTCGACCTTGCCCTGCTTTCTCAGGTCCTTTTCCGTTTCAAAGATGTCGATTTCGCGGGCCAGGTCTCCCGCCATCTTTCCGGTAAGACGTTCTTTCCAAAGTGTGTTCGACGCTTTCATGGTTCCTATTCCTTATCGTTCACTCCGCCCAATTAAGATGGCCCTTTGAGATGGCCTCTTGAGATAGATTAATTTCGGAGATGGCTTCCTTCCCTCAGGGCCTTCCCTGAATCGGTTTTGAAATTGTCAGCCCTGTATTCTCCCTGCCAAAAAGCAAAAAACCCGCCCAAGAGATTTGAGTCTCTCGACGGCGGGTGAACTGAATAATGCTCTAATCCTGGGTTATTACCCGAACAGCCCGTCGCAGAGACTCCGGCTACAACAACAGCAGAACATGCGCATCGCATGACCCGTTCCGTGTTCTCTACGGCTGTAATTCATTAGAAACATTGTCGTTGAGGCTCGGGTTCTTGTCAAGGGCCTTTCACTCTCCGGAGGTGCAGCGGTGGAGATGTCGCTTCCGGGCATCAAATATTTCGGCGAACTAGAGGGGTGGCGTATAATCAGTTCGAATCTGCGTTGGCAACCGTGCAGATCGCGGCTGGCTCGCAGCGGGCAGAACGTCTGAAATAGACTAATTTTCGGGGCGTAGCGTAGTCTGGTTAGCGCGCCTGCTTTGGGAGCAGGAGTTCGTCGGTTCGAATCCGGCCGCCCCGACCAGTCTTTTCAACAGCTTGCAAGAGTCCCTCATCATCGTCATATCCCTATTGTAGCGGAAATTGTAGTGACTCCCTTACTCTTTCTGCAAGTTTCCTGGCTTCAGTAAATTTGAAATTCTCCAGTTTCCCGACGGCCTCGCGCTTATGCTGCTCCGCCGGGTGGACGTACCTCATGGTCATTTGGATCGTCTTATGCCCCAATAGAGAGGCCAGGGTTGGCAGGTCTACGCCAGCCATTACGGCGCGAGTGGCATACGTGTGCCGCAGGTCATACAAAATGAAGTGATCCTCGATCCATGCCCTGGCCACCGACCTGTCATGGCCCTTCCTCACCCCCTTAATCGGCTTATCGGGGTTCTTGGGGGAAGGGAAGACGTACCGCCCCTTCGCTGCGATGGCACAATTCTTCAGGAGAT
>JAPUME010000159.1 GCA_027294185.1 Acidobacteriota bacterium
GCTGGCCCGGTGAATTTTAACTCGTGTTATGCCAATACCTTATGCGGATTCCGAAAAACTCCTCTGGAGCCGAAAAAACGAGAACCGATTCAACCGATCAGGTATAATATTGCATCTAAACAGTATTGAGAACAACCGGCGTGCATCCCAATCGGCCGGATGAGGTTCCGGCGTCTGGAGAGAACATGAAGCGGAAAGGACTTGGTCTCACCCTGGCATTTTTGCTGGCCGGAACGGCATGGGGCCTGGCTCAGCAAAACGACAAGTCACCCCGGGAATCAAGGGAAGCCACGGTAACCGTTCTGGTCACCTCCGAGAGGACGGGCAAGCCCCTTCGCAACGCCCGCCTCACGCTCCGCTTCGGCAAATCCGGGAAGAAAATCCGTAAGGGGTTGAGACGACGCTCCTGGAGCGCCAAGACCAATTCGAAAGGCACCTACCGGTTCACCTACGTTCCCAAGGGAAGGATCGTCCTCCTTGTGACCGCCGAAAACCACCAGTCGCTGGGCAAGGAATTCGAAGTCTATGACGATAATGCCACCATCGAAGTAACCCTCAAGAAGCCCCAGCCGCTTCTTTGAACTCCCCTGGTTCTTCCTCTTCTCTCGCCTGCTCCAAGTTGGTGCAAAGAGCTAAAGGTCTTTGCGGAAGAAAGCATTACCCGATTCGCCCTCCCCGTTATCCACAAGGTTATCAACAGAACTGTTGATAACCTTCCCTGACCCATTCCCCGCCAGGCTGCGATCCTCTTGAACTGTAAGTAATACGAAAGGAGTGGGATCGCCGGAAGGCAGGCAAGGAAGGGACAAAGGCAAAGGAGCCTTGCGGCGCTGCCCAGGCCTCGCCCGCTAAGAGATTTCCTCACCCTGCAGGCTTTCTGCGAGCCAGTGGAGGTAGTTCGTCGCGCCTTCAATAATGGGAAGGCAGATAATTTCAGGCGTGGCGTAGCTGTGCAGGTGGCCGATTTCCGATTGCAATTCCCCGAACAGGCGACGGGAAGTCTTAATCATCATTATATACTCCTGCTCATCGGCAACTTTCCCTTCCCAACGGTAGATGGATTGCACAGGAGCGGATATATTCACGCAGGCGGCCAGTCTCTTTTCCACCAGAGCCCGGGCAATCTTCCGGCATTCCTCAAGGTCCGATGCCGTCACCAGAACCACCACCTTGTCCGTCACAAATCCCCCCTGGGCAACTCTGATGCCGTGAAAGTTGCCAGAAACCCTGCGCAAAGATACAATAGTCCGGCAATGCCAGGCAACGTGATTCGTTTCGGCACCTCGGGTTGGCGTGGCATCATCGCCGACGATTTCACCTTCCACAACGTCCGGGCGGCCTCCTCCGCCATCGCTCACTTCCTGCTCTCCTCGAAACCCGACGCCCGCGCCATCGTCGGCTATGACACCCGCTTTTTGTCGGAGCAGTTCGCGGCCGCAGCCGCTGAGGTCCTCATTTCCCACGGCATCCGGGCAACCCTTTGCACGCGACCGGACCCGACCCCGGCCCTGAGTTTTGAAATCCGTCGGGGGGGCTACGACGCCGGGGTGAATTTCACCGCCAGCCACAATCCCGCACTCTACAACGGGTTGAAGTTTTCCACCGCCAACGGCGCTCCCGCCCTATCCGAGGTAACCCGTGAAGTCGAATCCCTGGCCGCTCGCGTACTGGCCGGTGATTTGCCTCTGCGGGGAAGCGGGGAGCAAAAGGATGCCGAATCCTCCGACCCACGTCCCCCCTATCTCAACGCGGTGCGGAAGATAGTGGACTTCGATACCCTGCGCAAAGGCAAACTTCGCGTCGGCTACGATCCTCTTTTCGGCACCGGATGGGGGTATCTGGACACCCTGCTCGAAGAGGGAGGGGTCTCCCTGCGCCCCCTTCACAACTACCGCGACGTGCTGTTCGCGGGCCAAGGTCCCGACCCCTCCGAGAAGAATCTGGCCGAACTGGGCCGCCTGGTGCGGGAGGAGAAGCTCAACCTGGGATTAGCCACCGACGGCGACGCCGACCGCTTCGGTATGGTCGATGCCGACGGCAGCTTCATTCAGCCGAACTTTATCCTGGCCCTCCTTCTGGATTATCTGATCGAAGTCCGGAAGTTCCCCGGCGGCGCCGGACGGTCCGTTGCCAGCACTCATCTGGTCGATGCCGTTGCCGCCCACCATGGCGTGGCTCTCTACCAGACGCCGGTGGGATTCAAATATGTGGGGCAGCTCATTCTGGAAGACAAGATCGCGCTGGGAGGAGAAGAAAGCGCGGGTCTTTCGGTAAGGGGCCACATTCCGGAGAAAGATGGGATACTGGCCTGCCTGCTGGTGGCGGAGATGGTGGCCCATCGCGGGCAATCGCTCGGCGAACAGATTAAGGCCCTCTACCGAAAGGTGGGGGAATACCACCCCGTCCGCCTGAATTTCTCCCTGGATGATTCCGTACGGTCCGCCCTGATTGCGAAGTTGGACCGGGAGCACAACCGCTTTAATTCGCAAAAGGTGAGGGAGACGGATCGCACAGATGGGCTTAAAATGATCCTTGAAGACGGCTCCTGGGTGCTGTTTCGGATGTCGGGAACCGAGCCGCTTTGCCGATGCTACTGCGAAGCCCACTCGTTGCCGGACCTGGATCGATTGACGGCGGCGGCCAAACGATTCATATTTGATGACTGAATGGATGATGATCGGCGAATGGCTGAGGTGAAATCGAAGCCCGGGAAGAGACTCCGCTACCGCAGGGCGCTGATCCTGCTCGCGATCGCGCTATCTGTGCTGGCTGGGAATGCAATATTCGGCGAGAGTGGCCTGCGCGTTCTGCTCGAAGCCCGGCGGGAAAATCAAGGGCTCGAGCAGGAAATCGAAAGGCTCGAGCAGGAAAATCGGCAGTTGGAAGGCGAAATTCAGGGCTTACGAAGCGATCCGGCAGCCATTGAAAAGCTGGCCCGAGAGCAGATGCAAATGGCCAAGCCCGGCGAAATCATCTTCACTCTGCCGTACGACCAGGGACAGGAGAATCGCAGCCTCCCTCCCATCCGAGAGGAAGCCGACGCCGACCCGGCGAAACCTTAATAAAGAAAAGAGAAGATCGGAGAGGATCCATGCCGACCCCAACCCCACCGACGAAGGAAACTACGAAATGGCAGGCCCTGGCGAAAAAAGCCCTGGAAGAGGATCTGCTGACCCGCGAGGAGTCCTTGGCGGTCCTCAGCGCGGGGAACGAAGATCTGCTGGCTCTGGTGGCCGCCGCCTATGAGGTTCGCCGCCGCTACCACGGACGTCGAGTCAAGCTCAACCTTCTGATCAATGCCAAAAGCGGGCTGTGCCCCGAAGACTGCGCCTATTGCTCGCAGTCGAGCGTGGCGGACTCGGGTGTCAATCGCTACAAACTTCTCCCCAACCAGACCGTCGTCGAGGGCGCGCGTCGTGCGGTGGAGCTGCAAGCTCACACCTATTGCATCGTGATGAGCGGGCGCTCTCCCACGGAAAAGGAATTGGACGAGGTGGTGGGCACGGTTCGGGAAATCAAACGGAAGCATTCGCTCAAGATTTGCGCCTGCCTGGGACTGCTCTCGGATGCTCAAGCGGCCCGGCTCCGCGAGGCCGGCGTTGACCGCGTAAACCACAACGTCAATACCAGCGAGAACTTTCATCCCAAAATCTGCTCCACACACACCTACCAAGACCGGGTCCGAACCATCGAAGCCGTGAAAAAGGCGAATCTCTCGCCTTGCTGCGGCGGCATCTTCGGAATGGGAGAGAGCGACGAGGATATCGTCGACCTGGCCCGAGCGCTTCGCGAGCTCGACGTTGATTCGATTCCGCTCAACTTTCTCATCCCGATTCCGGGCACCCCGATCGAGCCTGCGAACAACCTGACGCCCGCCAAGTGCCTGGCGATTCTGTGCCTGTTCCGCTTCCTGAACCCGTCGAAAGAAATCCGCATCGCCGGAGGACGCGAGCTCCATCTGCGCTCGCTTCAGGCGCTCGGCCTGTATGTGGCCGACTCCATCTTCATCGGAGACTACCTCACGACCGCCGGCCAGAAGCCGTCTGAAGATCTGCAAATGATCCGAGACCTGGGCTTCGAGGTGGCAACCTTCCCTTCCCCTGGCTTGGGCGCTGATATAAACGCTGAAATAAACGCCGGAGTCGGCGCCGGTTCAGGCGCCCCCCTAAGCGAATGAACTGGCCCAGCGATGAACTGGAATCCCTCCGGGCCCGTCACCTGCTCCGAAGGCTGCGCTCGACCGAGGGCACCGAGCCAAGGACTGTTCTGAACGGACAGACGGTCCTGCTGCTCTGCTCCAATAATTACCTGGGACTGGCCAACCACCCTGCGCTGGCGGAGGCCGCCCGCAGTGCCTTGGAACGCTACGGCACGAGCGCATCCGGCTCACGTCTGGTAAGCGGCAGCCTCGCGCTTCACGGAGAACTGGAAAAGCGAGTGGCCGAATGGATGGGTACGGAGGCCGCCCTGGTGTTCAACTCCGGCTACCAGGCAAACGTCGGAGCGATTCCCGCGCTGGCCCGGGAAGGCGACCTGATCCTAAGCGATGAGCTGAACCACGCCAGCCTCATCGACGGCTGCCGCCTCTCACGCGCCCGAACACGCGTCTTTCGCCACGCCGACCCCCAACATCTCGAATCCCTGCTGGCGGAGAATTCCACCGCAAGCCGGACCGGGAAAAACATCATCGTGACCGAATCGGTCTTTTCCGTTGACGGCGATCTCGCCCCGCTCACAGAGATCGCCTCGCTGGCCCGCCGCTTCGATGCCCTGCTCATCGTTGATGAAGCGCACGCCGTGGGCGTCTTCGGCCCTGCTGGAGCTGGCCGGGTCGAAGAACTTCAACTCGAAGTGGCGGTGGATATTCGAATGGGGACGTTCAGCAAAGCTCTGGGAAGTTTTGGCGCCTTCGTGGCGGGGCGCCGGGACCTGATCGAATATCTCGTCAATCGTGCCCGCAGCTTTATCTATTCCACCGCGCTTCCGCCGGCAACGCTGGGAGCGTCGCTCGCTGCTGTCCAGGCTATCCAGAGAGAGCCCGAACGGCGTAAATCCCTCTGGGAGAACGTCCGATTCCTGCGTGAAGGCCTGAAAGATCAGGGCTGGAGTCTGCTCTCGGAAGCAAGCCAGATCCTTCCGGTTCTGATCGGCGAGGCTCGGGAAACGATGGAGGTGACCGACGAGCTGCTCGCGCGCGGCGTCTTCGCACAGGGATTGCGGGAGCCCACCGTAGCACCCGGGACTTCCCGCCTGCGGCTGACCCCGATGGCGACTCACAATCGTGAGGATTTGACACAAGCGTTGGCCGCCTTTGACGAGGTCAGCACGGCAAGGAGGAATCGGGGTTGGACACCTGTGTCGGCTACGACAAGCTGAAAGAGTGGGACCATCGCCACCTGTGGCACCCCTTCACGCAAATGCAGGAGTGGCTCGCGGAAGACCCACTGGTCATCGTGCGAGGCGAAAAGAGTTATCTCTATGACACTGAGGGCCGCCGCTACCTGGACGGCGTCTCCTCCCTTTGGGCGAATCTTCACGGTCATTGCCGCCCGGAAATCAACGAGGCAATTCGCAAACAGTTGGATCTGGTGTCGCACTCGACCCTGCTCGGCCTTGCCAATGCTCCTTCGGCCGTTCTCGCCAAAAAGATGGTTGAGGTAACCCCGCAAGGACTCGACAGAGTTTTCTACTCGGATTGCGGCGCAGCGGCAGTCGAAATCGCGCTGAAGCTGGCCGTTCAGTACTGGAAACTCAAGGGGGAAACCCGAAGGACGGAATTTGCCTCGCTTGAGGGGGCCTATCACGGAGACACCCTGGGGGCTATGAGCGTCGGTTACTCGGAGAGTTTTCACCAACACCACAGGGAACTGCTCTTCGCTTGCCACCGCATTCCCCCTCCCCATGTCTTTCGGTATTTCAAGGGCATGAGCGAAAAAGAATCCCTCGAGGCGTCGCTTGCCGCAGCCGAAAAGATTTTTGCGAACCACGGCTCGAAACTGGCCGCAGTAATTATTGAACCCCTGATGCAAGGCGCGGCGGGCATGTGGGCGCAGCCGGCCGGATTCATAAATCGATTGAGCGAACTAGGCCACAAGTCAGGAACCCTGTTCATCGCAGACGAAGTGGCCACCGGCTTCGGGCGCACCGGGAAGCTTTTCGCCTGCGACCATGAAGAGGTCCAACCCGATATTCTCTGCCTGGGCAAGGGCATCTCGGGCGGCTACTTGCCGCTG
>JAPUME010000016.1 GCA_027294185.1 Acidobacteriota bacterium
GAAATCTTCCTTCTCTTCTCGGAGGTCGAGCGTCCTCCGATAGGCCTGCCGGATCGATGCCGGCGCGGAGTTTTCAAGAAAATAGGCTCGGATCTTTTTCGCCTTCCCCGGGGTTCTGCTGCCCGGGTCTGTGGCGGCAATGTCGGAAATCGAGGTCGAGGTGGCGAGGATTTCCGCTTCATCGGCGGATAGGACCATATCGTAAAGGCGCACCTCATCGATGGTGCCGTGGAACCGGCTGCCCGGCCCCCCGCCGGAGCCGATGCGGAGCGGTTCGTCGTTCTTGAAGTTCTGATTCAGCGCATCGAGCAGAACCCGAAGCTTCTCGCGCTTCCCGTTGACGTAAATCTTTATCCCGTCAGCGAACCGGGAGCCGTCATAGGTAAACAGCACGTGGTGCCAGCGGTCGGGTGCCAGAGTCCGCTCCGTTTCCACCCGGATCGCGTCATCCAGCCAACGCACCAACAGCCGGAGGTGAATTTTTCCGTCCTCGAGCGCCAAGCTATAGCCCTTCCCCTCCTCCACGTCCCGCATGCGGGACAATACGGTCCCTCCTTGCTTTCCGGCCGGATAAATCCAAGCGCCCGCGGAAAACTTGTCGTAGAAACCGAAGGCGCCGAAGTTACCGGCCTCGATGAACCGTTTACCGTCGAATTTCGCCGCTTGGGCGATCCTGCCGGGGACGAACGCGGCTTCCCCGTTTTGAAAAGTTCCGTTCGATGCTTTCTTCCCCTCTGCCTTCCGGCCCTGCCGGGATGTGTCACCATCGAGGGCGAAGCCGACAACTAGATGGCGGGTGGGCGACCAATAGACCGGCGGCGTTTTTGAGAGCGACTGTTCCCACGCGGCCTGCGCAGACTGCCGTTCGGGCCCGAGTCGCTCAAGATGCTCCACCGCAGCCGACAGATTTTGCTCAAGCTCCGCCAGTTGCGCTTGTTGCTGCCGAGTTGGCGCCTTAATCAGCGGCGGTGAGTTTCCGTGCTTGAGCGCCTTCCCGTTTTCCGGCACGTTATTGAAGAAGGCGAAGAGTTGATAGAATTCTTTCTGGGTCACCGGGTCGAACTTGTGGTCGTGGCAACGGGCACAGCCCACGGTAAGACCCAGCCACACCGTCGAGGTCGTGTTTACTCGGTCGACCACGTATTCCACAGCGAACTCTTCGGGAATGATTCCGCCTTCCCCGTTGCCGCGGTGATTCCGGTTGAAGCCGGTGGCGATTTTCTGATCGAGTGTTGCGTTCGGTAGCATGTCGCCGGCGAGCTGTTCGATGGTGAACTGATCGAAGGGCATGTTGGCGTTAAAGGCGTGGATCACCCAATCGCGCCACGCCCACTGGTCCCGTTTCATGTCGTATTGGTAGCCCGAAGTGTCGGCGTATCGGGCTGCGTCGAGCCACTCCGTCGCCATTCTTTCCCCGAAGCGAGGAGAGGCGAGCAGCCGGTCTACGACTTTTTCATAGGCCTCGGGGGAAGTGTCGGCGAGATATGCGTCGATCTCTTCCAGCGTGGGCGGCAATCCGGTCAGGTCGAGCGAGACGCGCCGAAGCAGCGTGGTCTGGTCCGCTTCCCGCGAAGGCGTAAGGCTTTCGCTTTCAAGCCGCTCGAGAATGAAGTAATCGGTTCCATTCCTCGGCCATGCGGTGGTCCCCACCTTCGGCAGCGCCGGACGGCGAGGGGGGAGGAACGACCAGTGCTCTACCCATTTGGCTCCTTCTTTAATCCATTGCCGAATCAACTCGATTTCGTCATCGGTGAGCTTGCGGCCTGAATAGAGGGGCGGCATCCGATGGGATTCATCCCTGGCCGTGATGCGGCGGATGATTTCGCTGGCGGCGGGGTCCCCGGGGACGATGGCGAAGTAGCCTCCCAGGTCCTCGAAGGCACCCGCTTTGTTGTCAAACCGCAACTTCGTCATCCGGGTGGATTCATCAGGCCCGTGGCAGGTTAAACACTTGTCGGAAAGTATCGGGCGAATGTCCCGGCTGAAATCCACAGCGCGGGCGTTCGCTTCTTCCCCTTGAGCGGAAGCCGGGAACACGCTTAAAGTGCTCCCTAGGATAATTCCCGCCCCGACAAGCAATACCCGCACTTGATGCCAGACCATAGTCACTACCCGCTTTTTTACTTGGAATGTCCCTCGGGAATTTCCGTTTTTAACTTTCCCTTTTCGCACAATTATACGCCCGTCGCCCTCTTTTGTCAAGCTCACATCGCCCCAGCCCCGACAGGTGGAGGTGGACCCTCAGGTACACCTGCAGGCACTTTCACGCTGACTGTTACAGCAACCTCCGGTGGGGTGATGCGCACGATTCCGCTGACCCTGACGGTTAACTAGCGGAGCAATCCCTCGGAAGGCTCTGCAGGGAAGAAGTATGTTTCTGGTTCTGCCTCTGGTCTTATGAAACACTTGGTAAGACCATTCCTTTCCCACCGCGCTCCCAAAAACATATGTTTCTGGCGGGTCTGATTCTGTGGTTTGCGGTCGTGAGGATTCAGTGATTTACGGAGGCCAATCCAAAGGGGTTTTTGGCGGGTGGGGACTCTTACCCCTTCATGAGTCGTCTACGGATGGCCCAATACGCCCTTTTC
>JAPUME010000160.1 GCA_027294185.1 Acidobacteriota bacterium
GCCACGGCGCACGATCTTTTGCTTCATCGCCCGCTCGACTTCAATCGTGCGGAGCACTTCGGTGAAGATCTGCCGGGCGAATCCCTTTCCTTTTTCATACGACGGTCTGGAAAGGGAAGCGGGCCCGGGCGGATCGATTGCCATTACAAGACCTCCGCCGATTTCGGCTGTTCGCCCGGCACCTTCGGGGACTGCCCCATAACCAAAACCGGGATGGTAAGGCTTGCCGGCATCAGGAGAAGCGGCAGGCGACTGCAATTCGTAGGTCGGGTGTTGCGAAGCACTGGACTAGTCCTGTCTCGTCTTGGAAGTCTCCTTTGGCGCCCTGCGCCCTGTGATAATCACGCGGCGGTATCAAATCAGCGCCGGATCGCCCGAATCGGTCGCGTGCAGAACAACGTGAATCGTCTCGTCCGGGGCGTCCGCCGGTCGCAACGGTTCGCGAGCCCTTAGACGAGAAGAGCGGGGGCGGAAAATGCCACCCCGTGCGCAGGCAATGTTTCGGGACTTCTCTTTTTGAGTTATCCGACCCGTGACCCTATATATCATGTATATCATGGGCGCGCTCTCCTTCTCGAAAAGCTTTCGGGAGAGGAGACGGTTTGATTTTCGGGAGAGATTGTCCGATACTGAATTGTTCCAAAGTTCCAGGCGATTCGAACCATGGAAAATAAAAAAGGCAAGCGGACAATCTCTCGTCGCCAGGCACTGAAAAATCTGGCGAAGGGGGCGGGCGCAACCACGGCCCTGCCGGTGGTATCGCTCGTTACCTTGCAGACCGTGGAGCCGGCCCCGTCGCCCAAGCCTGAGGCATGGGTCCACGGAAGCACCGAGGCCGCAGACCCCACCCTGGCCTCCGCCGATTGGACGCCTCGTTTTCTGGATGCTCATCAGAACGAAACATTGATCGCGATCTCCGACATCCTTATCCCCTCGACCGATACCCCTGGGGCCAAAGAGGCGCAGGTCAACCGCTTTCTGGATTTCCTGCTCAACGCAGAAGATTCGGAGACTCAAAAGAATTTTGTTCAGGCGCTATCCTGGTTCGACTCCTGTTCCCTGCAGACCCACAAGGTTCCCTTCATCAAGCTTTCGGCCGCCGAGCAGACCCGGTTGCTGACCCAGTTGAGCGGTCGCAGACCTGAGCCGGCCCTGGCCACCGGGGCCGGACACTTCCGGCTGCTCAAACGCTTGATCACGCGGACCTATTACACCTCCGAGATCGGCTACAAAGAACTGGGCCATCAGGATAATCCCTACCAGGGCGAGTTTCCGGGCTGCCCCAATCCCGACGAACACAAGCTGTAGTCTTTCCCGATGACACGGGTAATTCAGGAGGGAGTCGTGGACTGCCCCGCTCGCGGGAGTGCGTATTCGGTCCGTTCTCGAGCGCTTCTGAAGGAGCCTATTCGAGGGCCTGGTAAATCTGATACCTCTCCGAAAGGCGCGCGTCCTCGTGGTTTCCCGGATGAATGATGACGCGATAGCGCAGTGTGAGACTCTCCCCCGGGGCGAGGGTGACGCTTCCGTCGCGCTCGGGGTCGCTGAAGAAGTCGTGCTCCCCGAAGGGATTCGCGGCGAAAAGGCCGTAGCCTCGCGCGTGCCAGTAAGTGGGGTGCCGGAAGTTACTCTGGTGATCAAAGATGGCAACGCCGATTTGCTCTTCCCCGAAGGTGCCCGTGTAATCCACCCAATGAGCCGGCTTGCCCCAGATCTCATCTTCACCGGTCGCCCCCTGAGAGCTGACCATCGTAGCGCCGTTCGATTTCTTCAACTCCTGCGACACGCGGATTGCGAAGGTGCCTTCCTTCGTGTCGCCCAACTTGACGGGGTCGGTGGTGGCGCGAATCGTGAATTCGCAATCGATGGTGCGGAGATCGGATTCGGCCAGGAATGTGTATTTCTGCACTTCCTCGCCGATAACTTTGTCATCAGGTCCCACAAGCTCAAAAAGGGCACTCATCTCGCCGCTTTCTCCGCCGCTGCTTAGGGTGAGCATCTCCTTGAATACGGTCCGCCCGCGAGGCATGCCTGCGGAGATGAACCGCCTGCCTTCTACCGTCTCAATTTCACGCGCTGCCCGTGGCTCCCCCTCCGACCAGAAATCCACGCCATTCACGTCTCCGTGGGTGAAATACAATGCGCGATGGTGGGGGTGATCCTTGCTTTCACCCGGAATGTCATCCCGCATCGGATACCCGCGAGTGACGACCACTCCCCCCGACGTGCGCAGCGGATGGAGATAGGGCTTGGGAGATTCAGTGCCGAAATAGTAGGTGGTGAAAGGTTTGCCGTCGATCGAAATGTCTACTTGATGGTCTGTCCGCGTGAGCTGAACTCGTGGAGTCTCCTCAGCGGGGGAACAAGCCCAGAGAATCGCCAGGGCGCTCACTAACGTCAACCGGAATATCCCTCTTAAAACCATTGTCTGCCTGTCCTCTTGCGTTCTGTGGGGAACCTTTACGATACAGCCGAAATAGGATTCCTTGCCCTATGGAGCAGGCCCCTTTCGACTACGGCGAAGCCGCCGGAGCGGGTCCGCTGTTTCTAAGGGTACGGGACTAGCCGGCCAAGCGTTCGCAAACCTCATAGGCCTTCGTGACGTCGATGGCATCGCGGCCTTCGTCGATGTGCTGAATGGTGCCTTCCATGTCGACCACAAAGGTTGTGCGATTGGCGAAGCCGTGTTCTGTGTTCAGAATGCCGTAGAGCTCCGAAACCTCGCGCTGGAAATCGCTGAGCAGAGGATAGGTCAACCCAAGATCTTCTGCATAACGCTTGTTCGAAAATCGGCTGTCAACACTGATTCCT
>JAPUME010000161.1 GCA_027294185.1 Acidobacteriota bacterium
AAGTGCAGCGGCGCCGGCAGGCGTTTCCGTGCCAGGGTAGTGCGGAGATTACTTGTGCAGCTTACCCCACCCCAAGGGACGCATCTTCGCTCGACAGGAACCGCTCCCGAGTGAAACCCATGTGCTATGCTTTTGGGATCCGTCAAAAGGCTATGGGGAACCGTGGTTCATCGCTGAATGGACCCGGCGCTCTAGGAAAGGGGAACTTCCGTGAGGTCTTTGATGTTTGCGTGTTTCTTTGCTCTGACCCTCTGGTTCGAATTGTGTGCACAAACGCCGACGCAGGTCACAGAAAGGGTGCGGGAATACCGCCAGTCCCACGAACATCAGATCATGGGTGAGCTTGTCGAGTTCCTGGCAATCCCCAACATCGCAACCGACACCGCCAACATCCTGCGCAACGCGGAGCGACTCCGCCGCATGCTCGAGGCACGCGGCATACGCACCCGGTCACTGGAGATCGAGGGACGCGGCCCGCTGATCTTCGGTGAACTTAAAACACCCGGAGCCCGCCGCACCGTCATCTTTTATGCCCACTACGACGGCCAGCCGGTCGACCCGAGTCGCTGGACCGACACCAGACCCTTCGAGCCTTCCCTGCGGACGGATTCCATCCAAGCCGGAGGCGGACTGATTCCCTTCCCCTCTCCCGGCACAGCCTACCAGGACGATTGGCGGATCTACTCGCGCTCGTCCTCGGATGATAAATCGCCTATCGTCGCCCTGCTGGCGGCTATCGACGCCCTGCGCGAAGGGAACATTCCCCTGACGGTCAACCTGAAACTGATCCTTGATGGCGAGGAAGAAGCCGGCTCACCCCATCTCGAAAGAACCGTGCTCGCTCACCGGGAACTTCTTAGCGGAGACCTGCTGATTGTCGCCGACGGGCCGGTGCACCCCTCCGGGCGGCCACTGGTTCGTTTCGGAAACCGGGGGGTGATGGATGTGGAAATCACCGTATACGGTCCCACCCGGCCGCTGCATAGCGGGCATTACGGAAATTGGGCGCCCAACCCGGCCATGCGACTGGCCGAGCTGCTGGCCACGATGAAGGATAAAGACGGCCAGGTATTGATTGAAGGTTTTTATGAGGATGTGGTGCCGCTTTCCGGGACCGAACGCCGGGCCCTTGCCGCCTCGCCCACCAATGAACAGGAACTGATGCGGGAGATGGGTTTTTCTTCGACCGAAGGTGGCGGGAAGCGGCTTGAGGAGCTGATCAATCTCCCCTCACTCAACCTCAGGGGTCTCGAAAGCGGCTTCATCGGCGCCCAGGCACGGACCATTGTGCCGGACCGAGCCCTGGCCTCGCTCGACATGCGCCTGGTGAAAAACATTCAACCACGGGATCAGTTCAACCGTCTTGTCGCGCACATTCGCAAGCAGGGTTATTACGTCACTACCGATGAACCCACGCCCGAGGAGCGCGCCGCTCATGGCCGAATCGCTCGCGTCCTATTCGAAGGCGGCTACCCCGCGGCCAGGACCCCCATGGACCGGCCCGTGGCACAGGCCTTAGCGAAACTGATCGCTCAGGCGGTGGGGGGAGATCTCGTAAAGCTCCCGACGATGGGCGGAAGCGTTCCCATGTACATTTTCGAGGAGTTGGGCCTGCCCATCATCAACGTCCCTATAGTCAACCACGACAACAACCAGCACGGTCCCGATGAAAATCTGCGAGTGGGAAACCTGTGGCGGGGCATGGAAATCTACGGGGCGATCCTTTCCACATTGAATTGGTAGGGTGGTTGGGCCGCATTGCCGGCTCGACAGGCCGACGAGAGATATTAGCTTTGGGGGAGGTTTTCCAGGTTTTTCAACTTATCACTTTCGCCGATGGCAATCAGACAGTCGCCCGCCTGGATGACGGTATCGGAGGGAGGATTAAAAGCCATCACGCCGTCGCTGCGCTTCAAGGCCAGAATTACAACTCCCTCCTGACGCCGGTTCAAGGAGTCCCCCAACGTTTTTCCCACAACGGAGGAGTTCTCCGATACAGGCACTTTTTCAATTTCCACGTCCAGGCGCGCGCTGCCGAAGGCGGTGTCGATGAAATCGAGAACGTTGGGACGCAGGAAGAGGTGAGCGATGCGGTGTCCGACGAAGTGGTAGGGCGAGATGACCTGGGTTGCGCCGGCGCGCAAAAGCTTCGAGATGGCTTCCTCCCCGCTCGCCCGGGCGATGATTTTCAGGTCGGAGCGCATTCCTCGAGCGGTGAGCATAATATAATCGTCAAAGAATCGACCTCATTGGCGCTCGATTTTGTGGCCCTGGGGGGGGAAGTCAAACGGTCACACCTGCCTACCATCCATTTTATCACGGCGTCCCTCTCTTGCCCGTTGTACGCCCACCCGACCCCGCTCCAGAAGATGATTTCCCCCCTTGACCTGACCCTTAGACCTAGATATGCTAGGCTCCAATCCAGGGATTTTCGACAACGATTCGACAATTCAAGAATTAAAGGCAGGTCAAACACCTGCAAATGGAGGCTTTGCCATGCGGAAGAAAATCTCATTGTGGGCTAGGTTCTGCTTGCTGGGACTGGGTTCCCTCGGGATTCTTGTTCTTAGTGCAGGTCATAGATCTCAGGCGGCGGCGGCGGGTACGCCTTATTCCCTCGATGCCAACTACATTGAAGCTTGCAGTTGCATGCTCTTCTGCCCTTGTTACCTGAACGAGAAGGCACACCACGAATTTTGTGAATTCAACATGGCGGTAGTGGTGAACGACGGCGCGGTGGGCGACGTCTCACTCAAGGGGGTGCGCTACTGGCTGACGGGCGACCTGGGCAACGAATTCGGCACAGAGGGCAAGGCTCCCTGGCTGATCATCACCTTTGATCCCAGCATGACCCCGGCCCAGCGCGATGCCTTGGGGAAGGTCCTGGGCAAGATCTATCCGCTCGAGTGGGCCAGCGTACAGACCGACGAGTCTGAGTTTTCCTGGTCGATGAAGGGTG
>JAPUME010000162.1 GCA_027294185.1 Acidobacteriota bacterium
TACTACAAGACGCTTCAACCGGTGATCAAGAAAAGAGTCCCGGTTTGGATCAAGAATACGTTCAATCCTGCGGCGCGGGGGACGCGCATCAGTCTTCGCCCAAGTTCGCGTTCGAACCCTTCCGGGGGGATCAAGGCCATCACCTCGGTGGCACGCGCCGACCTGGTAACACTGAGCGGTGGTGAGATTTTCAGCTTTGCCGCCATGGCCGCCCGCGCCTTCGAGGCTCTGGCCAGCCAATCCATCTCTACGTTGATCGTCACCCAGTCCTCGGCGGACAACGTTCTCTGCTTCGCCATACACCACGGCGACCTGGACCGCGTGCGAGCCGTGCTCCGGAAAACCTTTGAGCTGGAAATGCTCCATGACTATATGGGACCCATTGAAGTCATGCGCCAGGCCGCCATCGTCGTGGCCATCGGGGAGAATATGGAAGGAACCCCGGGAATTGCCGGCAGAGCCTTCGGAGCTTTAGGCAAGCGCGGAATCAACGTGATCGCCATCGCCCAGGGATCTTCGGAGTTGAGCATCTCCTTCGCTGTAAAAACCGCCGATGTCAAAGGGGCCGTCGGGGCTCTGCACAGGGAGTTCAAATTATAGCAATGCGTCCCCTGGCGGGATGATTTGGTATCTTATGTCTCGTGCCTATCTCCAATGTATCGCAGAGAGCTGCGGCAAGCCGCTCGAGTCGAAGAAGGACTCCTTCCAGTGCCCCCATTGTGGCGGCCTGCTGGAAGTACGGTACAAGTTCGAGGTTATGGACCCTGAACAGGTCCGTACCCAGTGGCATCAGCGGCGGCTGAGTGGCGAGCCGATCGACCGTAGCGGCGTCTGGCGATTCCGGGAGTTGATTCCCTTCACAGAGGAAGGCACCCGCATCATCTCGCTTTCGGAAGGCAACACGCCTCTGGTCGGAGCAAGGCGTACCGGCTGGTGGGCCGGACCCGTGCACCTCACCGTCAAGCATCAGGGGAACAACCCCACCGGCTCCTTCAAAGACCTGGGAATGACGGCCTGCATCACGCGGGCTGATTCGAGGAGCGTCCGGGTGGTCGCCTGCGCCAGCACGGGCAACACATCCTCGTCGATGGCCGCCTATGCGGCGCGCGCCGGCATCAAAGCGCTGCTCTTCGTTCCCAAAGGACAAATCTCGGAAGCCAAGCTGGCCCAGGCCCTCGACTTCGGCGCCGTCGTGGTGGAGGTCGGCGATACCTTCGATCAGGCTTTTTCCCTGCTGCGAGAACTGGCCGTCGAGATGGGGATTCACCTGGTCAATTCCGTCAATCCCTTCCGTATCGAGGGCCAAAAGACCATCGTCGCGGAAATGCTGGAACAGCGCGCCTGGCAACCCCCCGATTTCATTGTCGTTCCCGGCGGAAATTTGGGGAACATTTCGGCGATCGGAAAAGGCTTGCGCGAGCTCAAGGGGCTGGGATTCATCGAGAAGGTACCTCGCCTGGTCGTCATCCAGGCAGAGGGAGCCAGTCCCTTCGTCCAGACGTTCCGTGCCGGCAGCTCGGAACTGCTGGCCGTGGACTTCCCCGACACGGAAGCCACTGCCATCCGCATCGGCCACCCCGCCAATTGGCAAAAGGCCCTGCGGGTGCTTGAGTGGTCCAACGGTCTCGCTGAATCGGTCACGGACGGTGAGATTCTTGAAGCGAAGACCACCCTTGCCGAAGACGGCATCGGCTGCGAACCGGCCTCCGCCGCGACCGTGGCCGGGGTTCGGAAACTGGTGCGCGCCGGTGCCATCGACCGGGACGCCGACATTGTCGCCGTGCTGACCGGCAACCAGCTTAAGGACACCGAATATGTCTACCGCCATCGTAAGGTGGGCGAATCCAGCAAAACCCGCCTGCAAGTGGAACCCGACCTCGACGCCCTGCGTCAAGCCCTGATGGATAAGCTCTTCGCCGTTCCCGTGTAATTCGGCCGCCGACCCATACCCGCGGCCCCCCTTCGATCCTCCCCGGAAACACTCCTACCCTGTGCGATCTTTCGGCAGGCTTCCCGGTTGAATCGGCAGGGCCTTGCGATTTACCTGGGTTTATGGTCCAATGTAACAGAGCTTAAATCAGACTCCCTATGCCGGTAAAAGAAGAAAATGCGTCCTCGCAAACGTTGAGCCGGGCCATCGAGGACTACCTGAAGGCCATCTACACGCTGGCCGGAGACCAGAAGGCAGCCAGTACCAGCGCCATCGCCAAGCGCCTCAAAGTCAGCTCGGCGGCGGTGACCGCTATGCTGAAGAGGATGTCCGAGGCCGGTCTGGTTCGCTACCAGCGCCGGCGCGGCGTGATGCTCACCAAGGTGGGAACGGCCCTGGCGCTTGAAACCATTCGGCGCCACCGCCTGCTCGAGAGCTTCTTTACCGATCACCTGGCAATGGATTGGCACCAGGCGCACGTGGAAGCGGAAACTCTGGAGCACTTTATCTCCCGGGAACTGGAGAAGCTCATCGACACCAAGCTCGGCCACCCTTCGAGCGACCCGCACGGGCATCCGATTCCCTCGGCTAAGGGCGTGGTATCGGAGGAACCGTTGAAACCTTTGACGGAGCTTCCCGCCGGAACGTCCGCCATGGTTCGCCGCGTCAGCGACGAAGACTCCGAACACATGCGATGGTGGAAAAAGATCGGCCTGGTTCCGGGCTCCCCGATTCGGGTCCGTGAAGTGGGTCCCTTCGAAGGGCCCCTGCTCCTCGAAATCAAGGGAAAGCCGCATCACGTGGGGCGAAAGGCCGTGGAAGGAATCTGGGTGGCTCCCGATGAAAGGCAGAAGAAGCTGGTAAGCCCCCGAAAGGCCGCACACAAGGCGGGGAAACGCTGAAGCGGCCCGGGTCGCCCTGAGTTTTTCCGGATTGATCTATTTATCTGGGGACGAAAGAGACGATGAAAGGCGCAATCAGAAATCGAAAA
>JAPUME010000163.1 GCA_027294185.1 Acidobacteriota bacterium
CCGAAATTCAGGTTGCCGCGCGCAAGTACAAATTTACTCCTAACGTTATCACGGTCAAGAAAGGGCAACTGGTTCGCCTGATCATCACCGCCGAAGATCGCGACCATGGATTTCGGTTGAAGGATTTCGATATCAAACAGCGCCTGGTCAAGGGGGCTCCAACCACCATTGAATTCACCCCACAGGAGGCGGGGACATTCGACTTCAAGTGCTCGGTGCGGTGTGGTTTGCGTCATGGAAAGATGAAAGGCAAGCTGGTTGTCGAAGAATAACGCAGGAACCGAAGGATTCCGCTAACTCCGCAGCAGAGGAAATGGCGGTGCTTCCCGGACCGGTTTTTGAGGCTCACTCTGAAGGAACTCCTGCCAGAGCACGAGGTCGGCGAGAAGTGTTTCCAGGTTCAGACCGCGATGGATCGTTCCGAATTGTCGAAGCTTGTTCGCCCCCTCCTCCAGCAGTGACCGGGCTCCAGGTAGATTGCCGCGCTGGAAGTGATGTAGCGCCGCCGCAAGTTGGATCAGGCCTTGCAGAAATATCTTCTCCTGGCCACGACTCTCGAGCCAGATTATCTCCCATGCCTCATGCGCGTCGAAGAAGCGTTCCGCGTTGAATAGTTCGACACCGTCTGAGAAATGATCTTTCATGCTTCCCGTCAGTTTAGAGGAGTGCGATAGCGAGAGCAACTTTCCGCTTGAATCCTGATTGAATCCACGCTGTCCATCGAGTTGACCTGGGTGTGACGTGCATGAACTCTTGGATTGAGTGTTACAATCGAGGGTGGGCCCTCAATGGGGCGCATCGGCTTCTCTGCTGAAAATCCCAAAACACAGGACCAAAACCATGAGCTTGATTGAGACCATCCGCAACTATTCCGTGCCGCGCGGGTCGGTGGCCACCTGGTGGCTGGGTCAAAACGGCTTTATCTTTAAGACGCCGGAGGGAACCCTGCTCAGCATTGATCTCTACCTGTCCGATTCCGCAAAACGCCTCTACCCGGATTTGCCGATCAACCTGGAGCGGCAGGTTCCCATTTTCATTCAGCCGCCCGACCTGGTTACCGACGTCTATGCCTGCACGCACAGCCACGTCGACCACGCCGACCCGGACACCATCAGCAATCTGCGCAACAAGGATACGATGCAGTTCGTCGGCCCTTCGTTTACCTGCGGCATCTATCGCGACCTGGGCGTCGAGGACTCCCGCATTCATCATCTGTGGCCGCAGCAGGAGATGGAATTCAAGGACGTCAAACTGCGCGGCACCTTCGCCCTGCCAACCGACGAAACCGATTTGAACCACATGGGATACCTGCTCACCTTCGGCGACAAGCTTCGCATCTACATGACCGGCGACACGGATTACAGCGAACTGCTGGCTTCGGTTGCCGGCGATTCGCCCGACGTGCTGATCACCTGTATCAACGGCAACTTCAACAATCTCTCCCACTGGGAAGCGGCGGGGCTGGCGAAGCTGGTCCGTCCCAAGGTGGCCGTCCCTTGCCACTACGATATGTTCCCCGACAACGCAATCGACCCGAAACAGTTCCGGGCCAGCCTGAAGCTGCGCGCCCCCGATACCGCCTATCTGGAACTCCCCCACGCCGAGCCGCACCTGTTCAGTTTTTGATGTCCAGGCATGGCTCGTCTGTCAGGATATAGCTCGTCAGGGAACGGTGTTGCAAAGAAATACGCGGAACAGAAAAGGGGACGCTAGAATTTCCCCTGTCCGGCAAGCCGGGGGACCTGTCCCGGTTTGCCGTGGATGGGGCAAGCGGCACTCGGCAAGAACCTAAGAAGCGAGCGCGCTTCCCTACAGCCTGCGAAACGCGAGGGTGCGTTTCACTTCGCCGATGGCGCGGGTGATATTGATATCGCGCGGGCAGGCTTCCACACAATTAAAGATTGTCCGGCAGCGCCACACGCCGTCGCGCTCGTTGAGGACGGCGAGGCGTTCTTCGTGCCCTTCGTCGCGGCTGTCGAAGATAAATCGATGTGCCTGGACGATGGCGGCGGGGCCGACGTAGTCCTCATTCGACCAGAACGACGGGCAGGACGTGTTGCAGGCGGCGCAGAGGATACACTTCGTGGTGTCGTCGAAGACTTCGCGCTCTTCGGGCGACTGCAGCCGTTCTTTTTCGGGTTCCGGCGAGTCGGCCATCAGGAAAGGCTTGACGGCGCGATACTTGGCGAAGAAACCTTCCATATCGACCAGCAGGTCTTTGAGGAGCGGCAGTCCCCGCAGCGCTTCAACCGTGATGGTGCTGCCGAGATTCTTGAGCAGCAGCTTACAGGCCAGCCCGTTGCGCCGGTTGATCAGCATGGCGTCCGACCCGCAGACGCCGTGCGCGCACGAGCGCCGGTAGGTGAGCGTGCCGTCGATATTCCACTTGATATAGTTCAGCGCGTCGAGCAGGCGGTCGGTGGGTTCGGCTTCCACCTGGTATTCGCGCCAGTGGGGTTCGGAGTCTTTTTCCGGATTGAAGCGCTTGATCTTGATCGTGACCCGCATGAAATCTCCCGGCTAAGTTAAGATCGGCAGAAGGGCAAGGAGTGCTTAGTTCTTTCGAGTGTCGCCGCTTCGCGGGCCCCGGCGTTTCGCCGGGGAAGGAAGCGTTGCATGTGGCCATTTCTACGGCACGGTGACGGCACGGCTGAAGCCGTGCCCTGACGAACTATGTCCCTGACGAGCCGGACCCTGACGAGCCGTGCCCCGACGAACCATGTCCCTGACGAGCCATACCCTGACGAACCATGTCCTTACTTACCATCTCACGCCCGGCCTTTCTCGACCGCTCGCAGAAACTTGCGCGTATTCTCTGTAATAACGTCGAGGCGCCCCTCTTTGAGAGCTTTCAAGTTCACAAGCTCCGAGCCCACCGCCACGGCCACCGCTCCGGCGCGCAGGAATTCCGGCGTGGTTTCCAGATTCACACCGCCCGTGGGGATAAAATCGATCTGGGGAAGAGGCCCCTTCAAGGCTTTGATGTATTTCGGCCCGCCGACATTCCCACAGGGAAAGATCTTCACGAAGGTTGCGCCCGCCTGCCAGGCTTTAATGACCTCGGTTGGAGTCAGCGCTCCCGTGATGCAGGCTTTCGAGTAGCGGTTTGCGACTTCGATGACGCCGACGTCGAGCGAAGGACTGACGAGGAATTCTGCTCCTGCCAGAATAGCGGCACGGGCGGTCTCGGCATCCAGAATCGTACCCGCCCCCAGCAGCACCTTGTCGCCGTATCGGTCCGCGACTTTTTCCATCACCCGGATGGCCCCCGGCACGGTCATGGTGATTTCGGCGATGCTCACGCCTCCGGCCACAATCGCTTCTGCGGCCTTGAAGGCGTCCTCGGCGGAGGCCGCCCGGACGATCGGAATGAGGCCCGTTTCGAGAATTTGATGAACCGCTTTGGCTTTTCCGGACAGTGCGATTTCTCCTCTCTGTGAGTCTATCGCGGAAGGCAAAACGGCGTAAGAAATATTTACCTCAATGCGGCCCACGAGACCCAAAAGATCCAAAAGACCTGCTCATCGGTTTAGGGTTCAGCGCGCCACCCGCAGGCTCGCGCCTTTCATCAGCCTTTCGACTTCTTCCCGCGTGGCCCAGCAGAAGTCACCGGGATTCGAATGCTTCAAAGCAGAAAAGGCGTTTCCGTAACGCAGCGCCATCTCGTAGGATTTCTTTTCGAGGTAGCCGAAGATAAACCCGGCGCTGAAGGCGTCGCCGCCGCCGATGCGGTCCACGACTTCCACGTCGTACTTCACGTCCTCGTAGAACTTGCCCTCGGCGTAGGCGATGGCCGTCCAGGAGTTCCGCCACACCAGCGGATTTTCTCTCAGCGTGATAACCACGGCTTTGAACTTGAATTTTTCCTGGAGCTCGTGGGCCACCTCTTTATAGGGGTCGGCGGTGACCTCGGCAAAATCCGTATGCTCGCTCTTTCCCGCGGCCCGGACACCGAAGACGACGCCCGTGTCTTCTTCCGTCGTAATCAGCACGTCGACCAGCGACATCAGCGGCTCCTGGCAAGCCTGAGCCTTTTCCGGCGACCAGAGCTTGCCGCGGTAGTTAAGATCGTAGCTGACTCTGAGGCCGGCTTTTTTTGCGGCTTCAAGGGCTTCGCGGGTAACCAGAGCCGCCGAATCGCCGAGCGCCGGCGTGATGCCGCTCACATGCAGCCAGCGCGCCCCCTCGAACGCCGCGGCCCAGTTCATCTCGCCGGGCTGAATGCGGCTGATGGCCGAGTCGGCACGGTCGTAGAGGACCGAGGTTGCCCGCGGCGCGGCTCCGAATTCGACGAAGTAGAGTCCCATGCGGCTGCCCTCGGCCCAGAGGATGTGGGAAGTATCGACGCCCGCCTGACGGGCACGGTTTTCGAGCAACCGCCCCAGCGGATTCCTGGGAAGCCGTGAGACCCAGGCGCTCTTGAGACCAAGTCGCGCCACCCCGGCGGCCACGTTCAACTCCCCTCCGCCAATCTGCACGTCCAGGCTTGTCGTCTGCTCCAATCGCAGGAAGTTCGGCGGCGACAGCCGAATCATGGCTTCGCCGAAGGTAATGACATCAGGCATAGTCAGGGTTCCTCCCGAAGTTCGCACGCGCGCCGCCCTCGGAGGCTGCGAAGGGTTGCCGCGAAATGACCATTCAAGAACTGGCTTGCAGATTTCCTTCTCCTGGAATATATAATGGAAGTCTCCTGATATTCCAGTTCCTATATGCGCGGCAGGGGTGCCCGCCATAAGCACCCGGGGCAGGGACGGCAATGTCCATGTGCCTTTGGGGATGCCTGATGAGGCGGGAGATCGAAGCGTTTGCTGGAGAAGGCGAGGATTCGAGGCAATGAAGACGATGAAGACAAGGACCCAGTTGTATGTTTGGCTCAAAGTGACGGTATCGGTGGCGGTGCTCGTCGTGCTGGTGGGCGCAGTGCTTCCCGATTTCCTCAGAGTATTCGCTGGTGAGGCCGGAGCGGCTCCTCCCCCCTCCGACGGGCAGGCGCTCTTTAACGGCAAGGATTTGAAGGGCTGGAAGGTGGATGGGGCGGACACGTGGAAGGTGGAAAACGGCGTGGTCGTAGCCCGAGGAACCGGCGAGGGAAGCATTCTTTGGACCCTCAAGGATTATGAGCACTATGAAATCTCCCTCTCCTACAAGATGGAAGGTGACCACCCCGACAGCGGCGTCTTCATGGGGAACACCACCTATCAGGTGCAGTTCGGGATTTCCGGAAGCCTTAAGCGTGACTTGTCCGGTTGCATCTACTACGGGGGCCGGGGGAAGGGAAGAGGAACCTATATCGCTCAGTTCCCGGAACCCCAGAAGGCGGTTCGAAAGGGCGAGTGGAACGATATTATCATTCGCGTCACGAAGGACCGCGTCGAGGTGACCCTGAACGGTAAAAAGGTTTTGGATTTTACAGAAACCGAGCCTACGCGGTCGTTCGATCCCAAGGGCCCCATCGGGCTGCAACTGCACGGCAATAACGTCATGAACGTCTTTTTCCGGGATGTAGAGGTGAAAGAGCTCGGGTCCTGATGGTTGGGCGGGCGGGTTTCGGGCGGCCTACAACGTCGGCCAGAGCGATTCCCAGATTTTGAATTCGTTGTGGAAGCCGGACTGCTCGGCTTTGGTGTAGGTTCGGCCCGAGGCCACATCCAGGATTTCCTGAAAAATCCTGTTTCCCACCTGCTCAATGGTCTCCTCCCCATCCAGAATCGTGCCGGCATTGATGTCCATATCGTCGTTTACCTGAGCCAGGGGGGAGTTCGAGGCAATCTTGATGACCGGTCCCAGCGCGCAGCCGATGCCGGTGCCGCGTCCGGTGGTAAAGAGGGCGACCTGGGCCCCGCCCAGGAACAGAGCCGGGGTCGATATCTGGTCATAGCCCGGCGAGTATTGCACGTAGAGCCCCTTCCGGTCTCCCA
>JAPUME010000164.1 GCA_027294185.1 Acidobacteriota bacterium
CGACCTTTATTTTTTCCCCTTCGAGTCCAGCACCTCGCGCACGGTGCGCGCCAGCGCATCCAGCGAGAAGGGCTTCTGGAGGAAGACTGTCCCCTCTTCCCGGACGCCGTGCTGGACAATGGCGTCGTCCGTGTAGCCCGACACAAAGATCACCTTTGTCTCAGGCCGCAAGGACGCCAGGCGTTGGGCCAAGTCCCCGCCGCTCATCCCCGGCATCACCACATCGGTCATCAGCAGGTGGATCGGCCCCCGGTGCTGCTGCGCGAGCTGAATGGCTTCAGTACCGTCCCTGGCTTCCAGGATAGTGTAACCCTTGCCTGCCAGGAACTCCCGCATCAGCTGCCGCACTCCCTCTTCGTCTTCCACTACCAGGATGGTTTCCGAATTCCGGGAAGGAGTCGTGAGCCCTGTGCTTTTCCCCTCGGCCGCGGCCGCTTCCTCAACCCGCGGCAGGTAAAACTTGAAGGTCGTGCCCCGGCCGGGCGCGCTCTCCACCCAGATGATGCCGCCGCTCTGCTTGACGATTCCATGGATGGTTGCCAAACCCAGCCCGGTGCTCTTAGCCCACCCCTTGGTGGTGAAAAAGGGCTCGAAGATGTGGGACTGCGTCTCGGCGTCCATGCCGGTGCCGGTATCGCTCACCGTCAATAGTACGTGCGGGCCGGAGGCGACGCTGGAATGTTGGCGCGCAAAGTCCTCGTCCAGTTCGACGTTCGACGTTTCTAGTGTGAGCCGCCCGCCGCGTGGCATGGCGTCGCGGGCGTTGACGGCCAGATTCAGGATGATCTGCTCTATCTGGCCCGGGTCGGCTTTCACCGGTCCCAGTCCCGGCTCCAGCGCCGTGACCAGCTCGATGTCCTCGCCGATCAGCCGCCGCAGCATCTTCTCCACCTCGGTGACCACAGCGTTCAGGTCCAGCACCTTCGGTTGCAGCACCTGCTTGCGGCTGAAGGCCAGCAGTTGCCGGGTCAGCGAAGCGGCCCGGTCGGCGGCCTTTCGGATTTCCTCGGCGTTGGTGCGCACGAGATCGTTCGCGCTGGAGCGCTGCAGGAGCAGCTCGCTGTAGCCCCGAATAACCATCAACAAGTTGTTGAACTCGTGGGCCACGCCGCCCGCCAGCCGCCCCACCGCCTCCATCTTGTGCGACTCCCGCAAGCTCTCCTCCACCCGCCTATGCTCAGTGATATCTCGGAAGACCAGAACGGCGCCGGCCAGGTTCCCTTTGTCATCTACAATCGGTGCGGCCGTATCAGCAATCGGAATCTCTTCCCCGTCGCTGCTGACAAGCACTGTGTCCATGGCCAGTTCGACAACCTGGCCCTCCTGCAAGGCTTTCGTTACTGGATTCTCTGCGGAGGCGCGTGTTTCTTTATGCAGGATCGTGAGAACTTGCGTCAACTCTTTGCCGACAGCGTCTTCCTGCTTCCAACCTGTTAGTGCTTCAGCTACCCGATTCATAAACGTCACGCGTTCCCTGCTGTCGGTGGTGATGACTCCGTCGCCGATGCTTTTCAGTGTGGTCGCAAGCCACAGTTCGCTCTCCCGCAGCTTCCTTTCCATGCGGTGCTTATACAGGGCTATCTCAATGTTGGTACGTAGCTCCCGCTCCTCGAATGGTTTGACGATGTAACCGAACGGTTCTGTTATCTTCGCCCGCTTCAAGGTGTTCTCGTCGGCGTACGCAGTGAGATAAATGACGGGAATGTTGAACTGATCCCGCACGAGCTGGCTGGTCTCTACCCCATCCATCTCGCCCTTCAACCTGATGTCCATCAGTATCAAGTCCGGGCGGGTCTCGGCTGCCTTTTGCAGCGCTTCTGCTCCGGAAGAAGCAACACCCGGTACCGCGTAGCCCAGTTTTTCTAACTGACTCTGCAAATCCTTCGCGACGATGCGCTCATCTTCAACTACCAGGATTCGTGCGCTGGCCATTGTCCGTGTCCCTTTCTGTAGTTCTGCTTGCAGCAAAAGTAATCCTAAACTCCGTTCCTTCCGTGCAGTCAAGCTCCAGGCTTCCGTCGAGTTGATCGGTCAACGTGCAGACTAATTGCAACCCCAATGATTCGAGTTTTCGGAGGTCGAATTCTTTCGGCAAACCGATCCCGTTATCCTTGACGACCAAGATACACTTATTTCCATCGTCCCGTCGAAAGTCAATGCAAATTTCGCCGTGCTTGCCGGCAGGGAAAGCGTACTTCAGGGAGTTTGAAATCAGCTCGCTCACAATCAAGCCGCACGGGATGGCTGTATCCACACCCAAGAAACCATTCTCGACATTTATCCGCCAGGAAATCACCTCCGGATCGACACCGTAGGAAGCGAACAGATTGGCTGCCAAGGTATGGCTGTATTCTCCAAAGTCAATCCGCGACAAATCTTTGGACTGGTACAACGTCTCATGCATAAGTGCGATAGCTCTCACCCGGGACCGGCTCTCCGTGAACATCTCACGGGCTTGCCTGTCGGTGACCCTGTCAGCCTGCAGATTGAGCAGGCTGACAATGACCTGCAAATTATTCTTAACCCGGTGGTGGACTTCCTGCAGAAGCACCTCTTTTTCTCTGAGGGAAGTTTTGATTTGTTCCTCGGCCCGCTTGCGCTCGGTGATGTCCAGCGAGTACCCGATCCTTCCGATGGGGGTGCCCTTATCGTCGTGGAGCAGGGAAAGCGAGAGGTGGATATCGAAGAGTTCCCCGGACTTTCGGCGCCTTTGGACTTCCAACCCCCCCTCCTCTAGTTCCAGGAGAGGGTCAATCAATTGCTTTTGAGAAAGTTGGCGGTCCCTGTCCAGATAGACCAGCGAGATATGTTTGCCGAGCACTTCTTCCGCTCGGTAGCCGTACAGTTTCTCGGCGCCCTTGTTCCAACTGGTGATGTAGTCATCCAGGTCGGTGGAAACCACCGAGTCGTGGATCTGGTCGATGACCTGGGCTTGCTGTCGCAACGCCTGCTCCGCCCGCTTGCGCTCGGTGATGTCTTGGACTGTTCCCACCATCCAGTTTGGCTGGTCTTTCTTGGCAGGCATGTGCTCCCCTTGCGAAAGCACAATGCGGACCGATCCATCGGGCCGACTGATTCTGTATTCCATGCTGAAGGGTTTCTTTTCCTGGACAGCGTCATTCAGCACTTGCTCCAGGGCAGTGCGATCTTTGGGATGGATTCTATCCATGAAGGTATCGTAGTCAGAGGGAGTTC
>JAPUME010000165.1 GCA_027294185.1 Acidobacteriota bacterium
CTTCTCAGGCCACACGCGCCACCTGCAGGGGGTATGGATTACTTCCAAAGGGCAGGAGGCGCTCTTCATTTCCGACCTTTCGCCTACGGCGGCGAACATCCCTTACGTCTGGATTCCGGCCCTGGACATCTACCCGATGGAGACGCTCGAAAACAAGAAGCGCGTTCTGCCGGAGCTGGCGCGGCGGAGGACGCTCGTGATCTTCGTGCACGAGACCCAGACGCCGTTGGTACGATTGCGGGACGGTGGCCGGAACATGGAAGTGGAACCGGTGCAATTTTAACCCTATAAGGAAGAGCAGAATGAAGCGAGCAGAAATCGGCATTATCGGCGGCAGCGGGCTCTACAATATGAAAGCCCTCAAGAAAGCCAAACCAGTGAGAGTGCCGACGCCCTTCGGCCGCCCCTCGGACCCTTACACCCTGGGAGAACTGGAAGGCCGCAAGGTCGCCTTCCTGGCGCGTCACGGCAAGGGCCACCGCACCCTCCCCTCGGAGCTCAATTTCCGGGCCAACATTTACGGCTTCAAGGCTCTTGGGGTCGAGAGAATAATCTCCGTCAGCGCCGTCGGCTCCCTCAAGGAAGAACTGAAGCCGGGCGACATGGCGCTTCCCCTGCAGTTCGTCGACCGCACGCGCGGGCGCATCTCGACGTTCTTTGGAGATGGTGTGGTGGCGCACGTGGGTTTCTCGGACCCCATTTGCGCCGACATGGCGGATACCCTGGCGGCTTCCTGCCGGGCGGCGGAGGTTCCGTTTCACTACGGGGGAACCTACCTCTGCATGGAAGGCCCGGCATTCTCCACCAAGGCCGAATCGCATCTCTACCGCTCCTGGGGAATGGACGTCATCGGTATGACGAATCTGCAGGAAGCGAAACTCGCCCGGGAGGCGGAAATCTGTTACGTCACCCTGGCCATGGTCACAGACTACGACTGCTGGCATCCGGGGCACGATGCCGTTACCGTCGAGCAGGTGATCTCCGTTCTCATGCAAAATGCGGATAACGCGCAGAGGATTCTTCGCGAAGCGGTGAGGCGGCTTCCGGCTGCGAGAGGCTGCAAGTGCGGCTCGGCCCTGAAACATGCCATTCTGACCGACCGCAAAGCCATCCCGGCCAGGGCCAAAAAGAAGTTCAAACTCCTGATTGGGAAATACGTTCGCTGATTCTTGAGGTCGGTTCTGATCGTGGTCAAGCAGATACCATTCGCAAAATTTCAAGCCGTGGGGAACGACTTCATCGTCGTAGAGACGCAGGGGCGGCGCAAGAGCTGGCGCGCGCTGGCGCGGAAGATCTGTGACCGCCGCATGGGCATCGGCGCCGACGGCCTGCTGGTGGTGGGCGAGCGCCCCGACCGGCAGGGGCGATTTCCGGTCCGCGTCATCAACGCCGACGGCAATGAGGCGGAGATTTCCGGAAACGGTCTCCGCATCGTCGCCGCATACCTTTTAAGACGGATGCGCCGGGCGGCGCGAAAACCCATCTTCCTCAAGACGAAAGCCGGCGTTCGCGAGGTGGTGTTGCTCGAAGTTTCCTCCCGCCGCTGGGTCTTCCGAGTCGACATGGGCAAGCCCGTGCTCGACCCCAAAAAGATTCCCTTCAAGGCCGGCGTGCGTGTCAGGGCACCCGTGCTCGGATTCCTCCTCAATACTCATCGAGGCGTGCTGCCGGTGACGGTGACCTCGATGGGCAATCCACACTGCTCGGTGTTCGTGGCCGAATTCGCCTACATCGACTGGGCGAGCCTGGGCGCGGAGATCGAAGAGAGCTCGCTTTTCCCGAAAGGCACGAACGTCGAGTTCGTCAAGGTGGTCTCGAAAAAGGAAATCCGGGTCCGCTTCTGGGAGCGCGGCGTGGGTATGACGCTCTCTTCGGGTTCGGGTTCCTGCGCGGCGGCGGTGGCATCCATTCTGAACGGCCTCACTGAGCGCGAAGTGCGCGTTACGACCGTTGCCGGGGCCATGCAGGTCTCCTGGCCGGAAAACGGCTCGGTCTTCCTCACCGGCCCGGTGGAGCTGATCGCTCGCGGGACCTACACTCTCTAGCCGACAATTTCAATTTCAATAAGGAAGCGTACTGCTCAGGCGGGATTCTCTGCCTCGGCCTGGAAAAGCGCGGAGTAGCGGCTGATTCGGCTTCGCTCGATGTGGCTGTGGCGCACGGCGATCACATAGGGTGTGATCAGGAAGGGCGGCGTGAACAGGGTCAGAAACATGTTTTTGAGGCGAATCATCAGAGGAAACTCGTCTCGATTGGGCAGATACAGCGCCGGGTAGTAGCGCAGCACGACGCCGTAGATATCGGCGGCGAGCGAGATGTGGTTCGAGTGCGCACCGAAGACCTGTGTGCGGCCCTCGCGAATGTCGCGCAGGAACTCCTCACGGTTCGTGGCGTAGCTCGCGGTGTAAGTCCGCCCGATGCGCCGCAGCGTATGGGCGTCGCTTCCGGCCACCCGCCCGCAACCTTGCGGATTGTCGCAAAACCGCTTGAGCAGCACCTGGATGAATTCGCTGTGCTCGCGCTGTTGCGAGCCGTTCCGGACCTCGAAAATCCTGAACAGCGTGGCCATCTGGCGGATGTAGTCGCGCAGGTACTCGGTACGCGCGAAGTCGTGGAAGAAGTGGTTCAGGACGTAAAGAAGTTTCTGCTGCTTCAGGTAGGCGACCAGCTCGTTTCCGTTCTTCCGCAACTTCTGGAATTCCCGGTGATGCTCCTCGGTAATGTCATAAACGCCGATGTGGATGGCATGGCGGAACTCGGGAAACCAGGTCGAGACTTCCTCGGCGATGACGAAGTCGTCGAGCGGCCCCATCTGATCCAATAATTCCAGGCAGCCGTCGATCGAGTCATGGTCGGTGATGGTCACCAGATCCATGCCGCGCCGCTTGGCGGTGCGGTAAACGTCGATGGGCTTCGAGTAGCAGTCACGGCAGCGGAGGAATTTCAGGTGCTTCGCCATGCCGGAATGTCGCGAGTGCATGTGCAGGTCGGCCTTGTAAAGCTTGCGTCCTTGTTCGGTCTCCATAAGATGTTATATTAGGGGCCGTGAAGGGTGGATGCAACCCGTTTGGTGGTGTTCTTCGTAACGATGCTTCAGCCAGAAATGTAATTTCCAGCTACCTAAATGAATGGACTTTCCAAGCCTCCGCACCTTTCTTCTGAAAGCACTCTTGGCCTCGTTGCCCCCGCAAGTCCTGTGAACCGGGAGAGTTTCCTGCGCGGGGTGAAGGAACTCGAGCGGCTCGGCTACAAGGCGAGCTACTCGGATGACCTGTTTGCCGCTGAGAAGTATTTTGCCGGCAGCCACGAGCGGCGCATTCAGGAGTTTCAACGGGCGCTGGCCGACCCCAATACAAAAGCCGTCTTTGCAGCGCGCGGCGGGTACGGCTCCGGCTATCTTACGGGAAAGCTGACAAAAGGGAATCTCCAGCCCAAGATCGTCCTCGGGGCGAGCGACCTCACCGTCGTTCATCTCCACCTGCTCAAGCATTTCGGCTGGGTCACGTTTTACGGCCCCATGGTGGCGCAGGAGTTTTCCCGCGGGCCGGAGGCGTACGACGAGACGTCGCTCCGCGCCTCGCTCGAAGGCCGGGCGAACTGGGTCGCCTACGAGG
>JAPUME010000166.1 GCA_027294185.1 Acidobacteriota bacterium
CGGAGCTGACGCAGGTGGCCTATCGCATCGGCGATTCGACGACGAATATCATCGCCCCCATGATGTCCTACTTCGCTTTCATCATCGCCATCCTGCAACGCTACGACAAGAAAGCCGGCATCGGGACCCTGGTCGCGACCATGCTCCCCTACACGATGGTCTTTCTCGCCTGCTGGATTGTGCTGCTGGTCGTCTGGATGCTTATCGGCTGGCCGCTCGGTCCCGACGCGCGCCTCTACCTGCCGCAATAATCTTCCCGACGCCGACCTACAAGGGAAGAGATCAACTCCTAGTCGAGCACGCGAATCTCGATATTCCTGAAGAAAAGCTCCGCGCCTTCGGATTGGAACAGAATCCGCCCGCGCGAGGGGACCGGATTGCTCCCCTCGATCACCACTTGTCCGTTCACCTTGTAGGTGACCTTGCCGTGGTCGGAGATCAGTTCCAGCAGGTTCCATTCGCCGTGAGGATTTTCCACCTCGCCCACCGGGTCGCGATAGCCGACCTCATCCCTCCAGGGGCCCTGGCCCCGGCGCGCGAAGCGGCTGCTCCCTCCGCCCTGGGTACGCGTCTTGGTTTCGCCATCCACGGTGAACGATGAGCCGTTTCCTACGAGGATGACCTCTCCCGTCCGCCCCTCGATCATCTGGAATTCGACGGATTTCGGCCAGACCTTGTCGGGCCCTTCGACGTGGAAGAGAATTCCGCTGTCCCGCGCTCTGTTTTTTCGCGGGGCATAGGTCTTGACGCCCCACTTAAACTCCAACTTCAGATGATAGTTTTCGTATTCCTTTTTGGTGATGAAGTAGCCGTACTGCTTGCCGGAGACATGGATCATGTCGTCATGCACGCGAAAGACGCGGTTGATGTCGTTATTCAGTCCCAGGTCCCGTATAAAGGTGTCAAACGCGTCCAGGTTTCTGCCGTTCGAGAGCTTCGTAAAGCCGCCCTCGGTCCGGGCCTGTGCCACCTGCGCCGGAAAAACCTGCACCAGTGCAAACACGAACAACAAACAAGCGTAACGAGTAAAAGGCATTCGAAACTCCAAAGATGTCTGAGGGAATTCTAGATTATGACGCGCTGCCTGCCGCAATCCTTCGGGATTTCTGGGCTTGAAGGAAAGCCAGCATGTCGATCATCTCCTGCTCGGTAAGGTTTTCATCAAATCCGTCCGGCATGAGGGATACAGTGGACGGCTCCATGGAGACGATTTCGCTGCGCGGAATGCGCACCCTGTCCCGCGGCCCGGAGATGAGGACCACGGCATCTCCCGCGCTTTCGCCTCGCACGCCGGAGAATGTCTCGCGGGCCGTCTTGACGCGATAGACCTCATGGCCGGGCACGAAACTCGCGCTCGGAAAAACGATCGCCTCCAGGATGTCGATGCCCGAACGCACCGAACCCACCGCGGTCAGGTCCGGACCCACATGGCCACCCTCGATGCCGATGGTGTGACAGCTCGAGCAGGCCCCCTTCTTGCCGAAAAAGACGTTTCGTCCCCGCCCGACATCGCCGCCTGCCGTGAGCAGCGGTTCCAGTTCCTTCAGCCGCTCGGCGCGGGACTCTTTCTCTTTTTCCACTTGAATAAGCAGCGGTCGTGCCTCCCGCCGCACGCCGGAAGGGAAGTTTTCGAGCAACTCCCGCAGCCGTTCGCCCGCCATGCCGCCGACCGCTTCGGGAGTTTTCAGAAGTCCCGCCACAAGGGCTCGGCCTACTTCCTCCTCCCGGGCATTTCGGAAAGCGTCGGGCAAGGTTGGCAGAATCAGCGGGTCGGCGCCGGGGAGATGTTCCCGCGCTACCACCAGCAGTTGTTCGCTGGTCAGGCCGGCCCGGCTCAAAACCTGTGCCACCGAGAGCCTGAGGTCCGCTTCGGTCTCGACCGGCAGCAGGCCGAGCAGGAATTGGAATCCCGGCGTGGTCAGCCCGGGACGGTAAGAAACCAGAGCGCCGAGTGCTGCCGTGCGCAGGTCGTCCGATTCGGCCTGATTGGCGGCGATTTCCTTCAGTTTCGCGTCCAGGTCGGGAATCCTCCGCGCTGCGACCAGCGCAAGGACCTTCTGCCGCACGCGAGGGTCGGAATCTTTGACCAGCGCCTGGAATTGCGCGATCCACAGCGGCGGCAGGTCATCCAGGGAGCAATCACCGATGGCATCGAGGAGAAACAGTTGCCGTTCGGGATGATCCGCGCCGGCGTCCATAAGCTCCGCCGTCATTTTCTGCATTCCATCGTCGGCGCAAAACGCGAGCAGCGCCCGGCGGATAGGCTCGGCGTCTTCGGTGGGAAATTGCTTTTCCTGAACCCGTGCGCGCAGGAACTCGATCACCTCGCCCGACCATTCCGGGCGATGGCTCACGACCCACAATACCGCGCCCCCCAGGTGTTCATCCTGCGTGTCGAGGAGCGCGGTGAGTTGTTCTTTGCGCAGCGGGTTCCCATCCATCTGGTCCAGGGCAATCAGTGCGGCCTTGCGGACCCGAGGGTTGGGGTGATCGAGCGCCCGGTTCAGAGGCTCCTCCGCACCGAGGCGAATTAGGGAGTAGATTATGGAATGTTCGACGAAGCGGTCTTCGGGATTCGCCGAGGCCTCAATCAATACCGGAACTGCTCGCGCCTCACCGATACGCCCCAGCGCTTCAGCGGCCTGACGCCGCGCGGCGGGTTCTTCGGTTCGGACCATCTCCATCAG
>JAPUME010000167.1 GCA_027294185.1 Acidobacteriota bacterium
ATGCCCGGGATTACCCGGTCATCCTGGCGACGATGATGATCGCGGCTGTGTTCACGGTGCTCGGCAACCTCCTCGCCGACATCACCTATACCCTGGTCGATCCGAGAGTCTCCTATGAAAAGCAGAAACCCGCCTGATCGCGTTATCCCGCTCGGGCTGTCGTTGCTGCCCGGGATGGGTCACCTGGCGCTGGGCAAGCGCAGCCGGGGCCTCCCCCTACTCTCCTTTTCGCTGCTGCTCGTCCTGGTCCTCTATGGGAACTGGGATGCGTTTCTGAACGCTTTTGAAACCACGGCGGTCGACCACTGGATCGCGGCTGTTTTTCTCATCGTCGCGCTCGCCGCCAGTGTGATCTACTCCGTCTGGGATGTGCATCGACTCCTTGGATCCCCCTCCGAGGGTCGCCACGGAAAGAGCCCCTTCCAGCTTGCCCGCCGCCGGTTTGCCGCCAACGGCCTCGCCGTCGTCGCCCTCTACGTGATCGGCCTGCTTTATCTGCTGGCCCTTCTGGCTCCGCTGCTGGCCCCGTATGACCCGGCCGCGATCACGGACATTCTGGCAACCCGATACCTTCCGCCGTCCTGGGCGCATCTCTTCGGCACCGACGAGTTCGGTCGTGATCTGCTGAGCCGCGCGCTCTATGGCGCCCGGGTTTCCCTGTCGGTTGGCCTGCTGGCGGTGTTAATTGCCATGAGCGTCGGGACCACGTACGGCGCCGTGGCGGCCTACTTCGGCGGCGTGGTTGATAACATCCTCATGCGGATCGTAGACGTTGTGATCGCCTTCCCGGTGTTCTTTCTCATGCTCGTGCTGGTCGGCATCTTCGAAGCCAACATCGTCTTCCTGGTGCTCATCCTCGGGCTGACGTCCTGGACTGGAACGGCCCGGTTTATCCGGGGGGAGATGCTCTCGCTGAAGGAACGCGAATTCACCGAAGCCGCCCGTAGCCTCGGGCTCCCAAGCTGGCGGATCATTGTTCGCCATCAGATTCCCAACGCCCTGTCACCGGTGCTGGTGCAGGCCGCGCTGATGGTCGGCGGGATGATCGGCGCAGAGGCGGCGCTGTCCTTCCTCGGCATCGGCATCCGACCGCCGACGCCGTCGTGGGGCAACATGGTCAGCGGGGGGCAAGACGCCCTGCTGGTGGCCTGGTGGGTGGCCTTTTTCCCCGGAGCCCTCCTGGCGCTGGTGGTCCTCAGTTTCAATCTTTTGGCCGATGGGCTCCGGGACGCACTGGACCCCAAGGCGCTCATGCAGCGGTTCGTATAGCTAATGCTCCTACGTGTCGAAAACCTGACGAGCTACTTCTTCCTCGATGAAGGCCCTTTGAAAGCGGTCGACGGGATCAGTTTCCACATGGATGAAAAGGAGACCGTGGGCCTGGTCGGGGAGTCGGGCTGCGGCAAGACGATTGTCGCGCTCTCGCTCCTCAATCTCATCCCCTCGCCGGGCCGCGTCGTGGGTGGCCGGATCATCTTTGACGGCGAAGACCTGCGGCAGGTAACGGCGGAACGACTTCGTCAAATACGTGGCGGCGGCATCGGCATGGTCTTCCAGGAACCGGGCGCCGCGCTCAACCCGGTCTATACCATCGGTTATCAGATCGCCGAGGTCCTCCGGCTGCATAGAGGCCTGAGCAAACACGAAGCCGACGCCGAAGCCGTTCGCCTGTTGGGGGAAACCGGGATCCCCGAACCGGAGAAACGCGCCCGCGCGTATCCCTTCGAATTCTCCGGCGGGATGCGCCAGCGGGCGGTCATTGCCATCGCCATCAGCGCTCGCCCCAGGCTCCTCATCGCCGACGAGCCGACTACGGCCCTGGACCCAACGGTGCAGAAAGAAATGGTCAAGCTCCTCGGCTACCTGCAAGAACAATACAAGATGGCGATATTGCTGATCACGCACGATCTGGGAGTGGTAGCGGAGATGGCCGCCCGCGTGATGGTGATGTATACGGGCAAGCTCGTCGAAGTGGCCCCCACGCATGACCTCTTCCGAGCACCGAAGCATCCGTATACCCAGGGACTCTTGAACTCTATTCCGCGGCTGGGCGCCGGGCGTAAGGAACCCTTGCGCGGCATTCCAGGATCGGTCCCGGATTTTCTGAGCCTTCCTTCCGGGTGCACCTTTCACCCCCGTTGTCCCCTCGGCGACGATTCCTGCAAGGCGGCGTTTCCACCGATCCGTGACCTGTCGTATCTGCGCCAATGCGCGTGCTATAAAGTAGACCATGGCTGATACGAACGACATACTGCTCTCGGTCTCAGGCCTGAAGACGTACTTCCCGTTCGGCAACCGCTGGTTCGGGACCCGACAATGGGTGAGGGCCGTGGATGGCGTCGATCTGACTATCGATCGCGGCGAGGTTCTGGGGCTCCTTGGGGAGTCGGGCAGCGGGAAGACCACGCTGGGAAAGTCCATCTTGCGCCTGGTGGAACCGACGGCGGGGACGATCCGCTTCGATGGCGTTGACCTACTATCGCTTGGTGGAAGCGCACTACGGGCCATGCGCCGCCGGATGCAAATCATCTTTCAGGATCCCTATGCCTCGCTGAATCCCCGGATGCAAATCAAGCAAATCGTGGGCGAGCCGCTCCGATACCATCGTCTGGTTGCCAAAGATCAGATCGAGGAGCGCGTGGCCTCCCTGCTGGCAAAAGTCGGCATGGAGGCCTATTTCATGCATCGGTATCCCCATGAATTCAGCGGGGGGCAACGTCAACGCATCGCCATCGCTCGGGCGCTGGCCCTGGAGCCTGCATTTATCGTCGCCGATGAGCCCGTCTCGGCCCTCGACGTCTCGGTCCAGGCGCAAATTCTCAACATCTTGCTCGATCTTCAGCAGAAGGAAGGGATTGCCGTCTTATTCATTTCTCACGACTTGGCCGTGGTCGAGCGGATTGCCGACCGCATTGCAGTGATGTATCAGGGGAAGATTGTGGAGGAAGCACAGACGGGGCGTTTGATTTCCCATCCCCAGCATCCCTACACCCGGTCGCTCCTTGACGCGGTTCCCGATGCTCGCTGAAGCAGGTAAACGTATATGCCCTTGCTCTCTCGTCCTACGTCCACACCTACAAGAATATCGGCGGGTGCCTTACAGTCTCTAAATGACACAAAATACTTGTTTTTGTGCGTA
>JAPUME010000168.1 GCA_027294185.1 Acidobacteriota bacterium
CCTCTGCCGCGGAAAAAGTCTTCGACCGCAGCTCCTGTTTCGGGACCCCTGCAAGAAGCGGCTTTTCCTGATGGAATCGCTTGAGATAATCGAGGACCCGTTCCGTGAGCGCCTTGCGCGGTTCCTGGTGGAGAAAAAGGAGGGGACGATTTGAAATCCGCCACAGTTCCCCGGAAGCCTCAAGGGAACCGAAGGAAGCTTCTATCTCCTCCTCGCCCCAGCCGGTCCGCGCCCGAAGGTCCTTCCCCGTGGTGACGCCGCGATGCCGGGAAAAGGCCGACAGGCATTCCGCGGTCGAGCCCTTTGCGAGCGCGCCTAAGAAATCTGCCAGGTCTGGCTCGTTCCTTTTGTGACGAGGAGCATGGTTGTCCAGCACGGCTCCGCCGCCCAGCGTGACGAGCGGGGAAAATTGCCGAATGATGAACCGGTCGCCCAATACGGCCACGGCAGGTTCGGCGAGGCGCAATTGAACGAAATCACTTTCTCCCGGGCGAATCGGCCCTCCTCGCAGGAGAACCACTTCGGCGATCGTTTCTGCAGTTCCCAGGTGCAGGTGAACTCGTGAGTTGGCCTTGAGCGGTCGGGCCGAGTCGAGCAGCGTCAGGCTGCAATCCATGCGGCGAGTGGGCCGGAGAGTATCCGAAGTTGCCAGGACCATACCGCGGGCGAGTTCCGCCTTTTCGATTCCCACCAGGTTCAGCGCCGTGCGCTGCCCTGCATGGGCCAAGTCCACGTCCTCGGAGTGAACCTGGATGCCTCGTACCCGCACCTTCCGGCCCACGGGCAGAATTTCCACTTCCTGATCTTTTTCGACTTTGCCGCTGGCCAGAGTCCCGGTGACGACGGTCCCGAATCCCTTCATAACGAAGGCGCGGTCGATGGGCAGGCGCAGGGGGCGCGCGGTGTTCCTCGATTCCGCTTTCCCGGCCATCTCGAGAAGCGTATCTTTGAGAGCATCCAGCCCTGCTCCGGTCCGAGCGCTGGTGGCGAGAATCGGCGCGCCTTCGAGGAAAGATCCCTTCAGATACTCCTGCATTTCCATCTGCACCAGTTCCAGGAGATCGGGTTCCACCAGGTCTGATTTGGTCAGCACCACCAGTCCCCGCTTGACCTCGAGCAGGCGGCAGATGTCGAAGTGCTCCCTCGTCTGCGGCTTGATGGACTCATCGGCAGCAACGACCAGCAGCACCATGTCGATGCCGCTTGCTCCGGCCAGCATATTTTTCACAAACCGCTCATGGCCGGGCACATCGACGAAGCCGACTCGCACCTCGTCACCCAGGTCGAGATGCGCAAAGCCCAGATCGATGGTAATTCCGCGCCGTTTCTCTTCAGCCCAGCGGTCCGGGTCGGTGCCGGTCAGGGCCATGACCAGAGCGGACTTGCCGTGGTCGATGTGGCCCGCGGTGCCCACGATGACGGATTTTTTCATAGTTCTTATTATTATGAAGCAGACATGCCCCGTGGGCAACGGGTCGCCGCGGCCGCAGTGCCCGATTGACAGCGAGAACCGTCCGGAACTAGACTGATCCATTAGGAATCATTCCGCAGGGAAGCGGATTTCCCGTTTATACTCCCATGATTCTTGGCAGATATTCAGATGGCCGGGACAGGGCCAGGAGGAAAAGATGCAACTGAGCGAAGGAAAAATCAAGCGGATGAATAACCTGGCAGATTCCCGGGGAGTCATAGGAGCGGCCGCCATGGACCAGCGGGGTTCGCTCGAAAAGGCGATCAAGAAACACGCGGGAGCTAGCGAGACTTCCGCCGCCGCGATGCAAGACTTCAAGGCGGCGGTTACGAAGGTCCTGACCCCGCATGCGAGCGCCATCCTGCTCGACCCGGAATTCGGCCTGCCAGCCTCGAAGCAGCGCGCCGCAAACGCCGGGCTGCTGCTTGCCTATGAAAAAAGCGGCTACGACAATGACCGCCCCGGACGCCTGCCCGATCTGCTGCCCGAATGGACCGTCCGCAAAATAATGGAGCAGGGCGCGGATGCCATCAAGCTGCTGCTCTACTACACCCCTTTCGAGGATGCGGCCATCAACGCCGAGAAGCACTCCTTTGTGGAGCGCGTCGGCGTGGAGTGCGACTACAACCAGATTCCTTTCTTTCTCGAATTCATCGGCTACGACCCCAAGGGCGGCGACGGAAAAGACCCCGAATATGCCAAGCGGAAGCCGGAAATCGTCACCGGCAGCGTCGCTGAGTTTTCGAAACCCGAATATCACGTCGACGTGCTGAAGATTGAAATTCCCGTCAACCTCCAATACATCGAAGGAACCCGTTCCTACAAAGGTCCCGCAGCCTACAGCCGCGCCGAAGCGCTGGACCACTATCGACGCGCCGCCGATGCCGCCAAGAGGCCCTTCATCTACCTGAGCGCAGGTGTGAGTAACGACCAGTTCCTCGAAAGCCTGGAGATGGCCGCAGAAGCCGGCGTCCGTTTCAACGGAGTCCTGTGTGGCCGCGCCACCTGGCAGGAGGGTATCCCGCTCTTTGCGAAACAGGGACGGGAGGCTCTTGAGAAATGGCTCGCCGATACCGGCGTGCGCAATATCAAGGCGCTGAACGAGCGGCTGGCTCCGGCTTCTCCCTGGTTCGCCAGCTACGGAGTCGATTCCGCCGACAAGCTCCTGGCCGCCTCGAGCTGAGCGTTTCCGTATCCGGCTATGCTGAAATCCCGGCGCCCCACCTTCAACCGGTGAAGGTGGGGTTGTTGTTTACGAATCTTTCCAGAGGATGAGAAGCCGTTGGCTGTCTCAAGCAAAAAGCGCTGCGGTTGGACGGTGGCGAATTGGAAAAAGATCGACCCGCTCATGGTCGCCTACCATGACACCGAATGGGGCGTGCCTCTCCACGATGACCGCAAGCTGTTCGAGTTTCTCGTCCTCGAAGGCGCGCAGGCGGGGCTGAGCTGGATGACCGTGCTCAAAAAGCGCGAGAATTACCGCAAGGCCTTCGAGGGGTTCGACCCGCAGAAGGTCGCCCGCTACAACAAGGCGAAAATCCGCAAGCTCCTGGGTGACGCGGGCATCATCCGCAACCGCTTGAAGATTGAATCGGCGGTCACGAACGCCAAAGCCTACCTGAAGGTGCAGGAGGAGTTCGGCAGCTTCGCGGCCTATAGCTGGCGCTTTGTGGACGGAGAACCCATCATCAACCGCTGGAAAACTCTGAAGCAGATGCCCGCCACGTCATCCATCTCTGAGGCCTTCAGCAAAGACCTGAAGCAGCGAGGCTTCCGCTTCGTCGGCTCGATCATCATATATGCCCACATGCAGGCCGTCGGCATGGTCAACGACCATACGACCGATTGTTTTCGATATCGAGAGCTGATTCGGAACTGAGACGTGGGCGAAATCGAGGGTTCCAAAAATAGAGGCATGCCCATTCTCCCCGATGTCCTGGGTCCCAACCTGAAGGTCGTCTTTTGCGGTTCTGCCGCGGGAGATAAATCCGCGAAGGCTCGCGCATATTATGCAGGACCACAAAACAAGTTTTGGGATGTGCTGCATCGAGTCGGCCTGACTCCGGAGAGACTCCTTCCCCAGGATTTCCGTAAGCTTCTGAAGCGCGGGATTGGACTCACGGATTTGGCGAAGGGCGTTTCCGGGACGGACGACAAAATTTCGTTTCGGAAGGGGGACAGAATGAGCTTGGAGTCTAAGATTTCCAACTACAGGCCCCGAGTCGTAGCCTTCAACGGCAAACGGGCCGCCCAGGAATACTTTCGCCGCAAGGTTGACTACGGGCGGCAGAATGAACAGATTGAGAGTAGTGTGGTGTTTGTGCTTCCTTCCACCTCGGCAGCTGCTCGAAGATTTTGGAACGAGAGATTCTGGAAGGAACTGGCTCGTTTCCTCGGCGAGGTTCGGACCGAATAGCGCCGATTTTCGGGCCAGTATGGGAGCTTCCCACCCTTTGCTTCCCCCTAGGCCCACCGGGCTTCGGGGGACAGGGCGCAAAGGATGGCCCGCCCTCCGAAGGCTTGCCGAAAGAGGGGGGAACCGGGCGACGTAAAGTCGCCGCTACATTTTGGATCGTAGCGGCGGGTTTATCCCGCCATTGGAAGCTGTTAAGGTTTGACGCCGATCAGCAAGGCCAACTCCAGC
>JAPUME010000169.1 GCA_027294185.1 Acidobacteriota bacterium
CAGGAGGATCTGATAAAAGGTTGGCCGGGCCCCGCCCGACTCAGTTGAGGTCGAATTCTCCTGCCTTCAATTTAGTGAAATATTCCCGCGTTGCCTCCCTGACCTTCTTCGCCAGGAGGGAAATGGCAATCATGTTGGGGATGACCATCAATGCCAGCATGATGTCGGCAAAGTTCACCACCGGGACGAGATCCCACACGGCGCCGACGACCGCCATCACACAGAATATCAACTTGTAGGGCAGGATGCCCTTTCGCCCGAAAATGTAGTTCACACAACGCTCGCCGTAGTAAGACCAACTGATCAGAGTGGAATAGGCGAACAGCGTCACAGCAACGGGCATAAAATACTGGCCGAACCCCGCCAGGGCAGATTCGAATGCCGCCGCCGTCATATTCACGCCGCGCAATTCAGCGGACCCGGTCTGCCAGGTTCCCGTGATAATGATGACCAGGGAGGTCATGGTGCAGATTACCACGGTGTCAATAAAGGGTTCGAGCAGGGCTACGACGCCCTCGCGAATGGGTTGATCGGTGCGCGCCGCCGAGTGCGCGATGGCCGCCGAGCCCAACCCCGCTTCGTTTGAAAAGCATGCCCTTCGGACTCCCCAAACCAGGGCGGTTCTTACCGCAATTCCAGCCGCACCGCCCGCCAGCGCCGTTTCGCTGAACGCTCCGCGGATGATCATTCCGAACATTTCCGGAATGTCGCCGATGTTTGCCAGGATGACGATCAATGCCCCCGTCACGTAGACAAAAGCCATGGCCGGCAAGACTTTGGCCGTGACACGCCCAATCCTGCGAATCCCGCCGACGATGACCGCCCCGGTCAGCAGGGCCATGACGACGCCGGTCGCAAGCCGTGGAACTCCGAAGTTCCCCTCCAATATAGCCGCCGCCTGGTTGGTCTGAAACATGTTGGCTGCGCCGATGCTGGCCATGATTCCGGCGAAGGAGAAGAAAATCGCCATGGGCTTGAAGGATGTCCCCAGGCCGTCCTCGATGTAATACATCGGCCCGCCCCGGACCTCACCATTGGCATCCACCTTCCGGTACATACAGGCCAGGCTGCATTCGGTAAACTTGGTCGCCATACCGACCAGGCCGGTCACGATCATCCAGAAAGTAGCGCCCGGTCCGCCCATCTGAATGGCCACGGCAACCCCGGCGATATTCCCCAGACCTACGGTAGCTGAAAGGGCCGTGGCTAACGCCTGGAAGTGCGTGATCTCGCCCGGGTCATCCTTCCGGTCATATTTGCCTCGGATGACGCGGATGGCGTGCGCGAAACCGTACCACTGGATGCCCCTGAACATGAATGTAAAAATGAGCCCGGCGCCAACCAGCAGAATCGCCAGGGGCAAGCCCCACACATACCCCACCGTTTTGCTCAGGATCGCGTTGATCGTTTCCATCAGCAGGCTCTTTCCGTCGAATCCGTCATGTGGGTCAACCTCGTGAAGAAGATCTATTTCTCAGGACTGCAAATCGTTCCCTGCATCCCCCGGGAAATGTGCATGAATCCTACCCCACCGATTCCAGAGTCTGCAAATACCGGCCCGCTCGCTCGCCGATGTCATCCACGCCGATCAAGTCCCGGATCACGGCGACCGAGTCCGCTCCGGCAGCCAGAACCCGGGGCGCGGTCTCAAGCGTAATGCCGCCAATCGCCACCAGCGGCTTCGTCGTAGCCTGCCGTGCCTTTTTCAACCCCTCCAAACCGACCACGACATGGGGGTTGTCCTTCGAGGCAGTGGCGAAGATCGGCCCGAAGGCAAGGTAGTCCGCCGAGGTCTGCTCGCCATCCCTCACCTGTTGCAGGGTGTGGGTGGAAAGGCCGATCACGGCGTCCTCTCCCAGGATGGAGCGGACCGACTCCACGGGAATATCTTCCTGTCCCACGTGAACCCCGGATGCCCCGGTCAGGAAGGCAACGTCCGGGCGGTCGTTGACGATCAAGTCCCCCTCCACGCCGCTCACGATCTCAACCAGCCTCAATGCCGTCATGCAGAGTTGGCGCGAGGAAGCGTGTTTGTCGCGGTACTGGATCAGCTTCACTCCGGCTTCAACCAGCCGTCGAGCTGCGTCCAACTCCGAGATACCTTTTAATTGGGAAGGGTCGAGGATTGCGTAAAGGCTGGGAAACTCAATGGGTGCGTCACTTTCGTTCATAGGCAAATTTGGGGCAGGGACAGGGAAGTATTCATCGCGAGAAAGCCGCCTCTCCAAATTCGGGCCGAATCGTATTTCCCGGGGGTCCGGAATCTTTCCAGAGCGCGTCGCTGATCTCAAACTCCGCTTCAAACCGATTTTCTTCGCGAACCGTTGCGCATGAATTTCCTCAGGTAGCCCGTATCGAAACGGCCGGCCCGGAATTCTGGATCCGCCATAATCTTCTGGTGAACCGAAATCGAAGTAGAGATGCCCTCGACAATGAACATATCCAGAGCGCGGGCCATGCGGCTAATGGCTTCCTCGCGGTCCTTTCCCTGCACGATGAGCTTGGCAATCAGAGAATCGTAATAGGGGGGAATCACGCACTCGGCGTAGGCGGCGGTATCCACCCGTACTCCGGTTCCTCCCGGCACATGAAACACCGTCACCTTGCCCGCCGAAGGCGCGAAGGTTTCCGGATTTTCCGCGCAGATGCGGCACTCGATACTGTGTCCCCGCATGGGAAGGTGGTCCCCTTCCACTTCAAGCCGCTCACCGGCCGCCACCAGGATTTGAGTCTTGACCAGATCGATTCCCGTCACCATCTCTGTGACGGGATGCTCCACCTGCAGTCGCGTGTTCATCTCGATAAAGTAGAGATTCCCACTCGGATCCATCAGAAACTCTATGGTGCCGGAGTTCGTGTAGCCAAGCTTTTCGAGGGCGGTGACCACGGTCCGGCCCACCCGGGTGCGGGTTTCCGCGTCGATACTGGGAGAGGGGGATTCTTCCAGGACTTTCTGGTGGCGGCGTTGAATCGTGCACTCGCGCTCGCCCAGGTGAATCACTTTGCCGTGGTGATCTCCAATGACCTGAAACTCAATGTGGCGAGGATTCTCCAGAAACTTCTCCAGATAAACATCCGCGCAACCGAATGCCGCCGCAGCCTCACTCTGTGCGTTGGCCACCGATGCGTTTAACTCAGCCTCGGACGCCACCACGCGCATGCCTCGTCCGCCGCCCCCCGCCGACGCCTTGATGATTACGGGATAGCCGATCTGTTCCGCCAGTCGGAGAGCTTCTTTCTCGGATGAAATGGCACCCTCGGAGCCGGGAAGTACCGGCACCCCGGCTTCGGCCATCGCCTTCCGCGCCCGGTTCTTGTCCCCCATCAGGCGGATTACCTCCGAGCGTGGTCCGATGAAGGCGATCTTTGAAGCTTCGCAAACCTCCGCGAAATGGGGGTTTTCAGAAAAGAAGCCGTAACCCGGGTGGATGGCGTCGACGTTTGTGACCTCGGCGGCGGAGATGATACCGGCCAAATTCAGGTAGCTATCCGCGCTGCGTGGGGGGCCGATGCAGACCGCCTCATCGGCAAATCGTACGTGCAGGGAGTTTCGGTCCGCCTCCGAGTAAACCGCCACGGTTTGGATTCCCAGGTCCTTGCAGGCGCAGATGATCCGCAGGGCAATTTCACCGCGGTTGGCAACCAGTATCTTCTTAAACACTGATCCAGAGCCTACCCTTTCTGTCTATTTCTTGCGCGAGGGTTTAATCGCGTACAGGGATTGACCGTACTCGACGGGCTGGCCGTTTTCGACGTACACACGGACGATCTCACCCGCTACTTCCGTTTCAATCTCATTCATCAGCTTCATCGCTTCCACAATGCAAAGCACCTGTTCTATCTCCACGACATCTCCCACGTTCACGAAAGGCGGCGCATTGGGGTTGGGAGCCTGATAGAAGGTGCCCACCATGGGCGACTTCACAATAAACACCTCTTTGGAAGCTTCCTCGCTTCCCCCTGCAGCGGGCACAGCCGGCCCGGGAGCAGTGCGCGGAGTCTCGGAGGATTCAATCCCGTGCGTGACCACAACCACGGGTTCAGGTGGAGTCCCGGCGGCAGGCGGACGCCCTCCGGGATCCCGCTTGACGCGGATCTTAAGATTTCCCCGTTCCATCTCGAACTCATGGATACCGCGTTCGATTATGAGATCCAGAAGTTCGCGCAGTTCTTTCAGGGTCATTCGCTGCTCCGGGTTATCTCAAACAACCTTAATTTCCCTATCCAAGTACCCAGTCGTTCTTATTACCGGGAGTGAGCACCTCGGGGCCGTCTTTCCCTACCAGGACCGTATCTTCGATCCGAATCCCGCCCCAGCCAGGCAGATAAACGCCGGGCTCGACGGTAATGACGGCGCCCTCCGGCAAGCTGCTCTTCACGCTTCGAGCCAACCGGGGAGTCTCATGGATTTCCAGCCCCAGGCCGTGGCCCAGGCTATGCGTGAATCTCTTATCTAAGCCGCCTGTTTTTAGCACCTTACGGGCCAACCGATCCAACTGGTCAGCTCGAACTCCGGGTCGAACAGCTTCAATGGCTCGCTGCTGGGCCTCCAGGACCCGTTCATAGGTTCTCTTTGTCCTGGAATCGGGTCTCCCAAGAAACAGCGTGCGGGTCATATCGGCGCAATAATGCTCAAGTATAGCACCCAGATCGATCAGCACTAGGTCATTTTTCCGTAAGCGTCTCCCGGATGGCACTCCGTGAGGCAGCGCCGAACGGGGCCCGGAAGCAACCAGAGTCTCAAAGGCCACGCCCTCGGCGCCCTTTCGCCTCAGACGGTAATCGATCTCCGCCGCCACCTCCCGTTCGCGGATTCCGGGCCGGAGCCAATCCCTGATCTCCGCCAGAACCTCCCCGGTAACCCGGCACGCCCGGCGAATCAGCGCGATCTCCTTCCGGTCCTTCCTTTCCCGTAACTTCTCTACAACTCCTTCGAGCGCTACAAGCTTGACCGAGTTTTCCGTCCTGGCACGGATGCGAAGATAATCACCGTGAACCAACTGGTCGCTTTCAAATCCCACTCGGCGGCATGAGGCCTGGTTAAGGAACTTCCACACCTCAGGCAGAATCCCCTGCCGGGAAACCATAACCCGTACGCCGCTCGACTGCTCGCGAGCCTGCAACCCGTAGCGGCCGTCCACCCACAGGACCTTCTTCCGGGTTGAAAAAAACCCCCTGCCGGCGCTTCCTGAAAACCCGGTGAGATAAAACAGATTCGGCAGATGTCTCACCAGGAGTCCGTCCACGCCGTTGGACTCGAGGAGCCTCAGAATTTCCTTCTGCCGTC
>JAPUME010000017.1 GCA_027294185.1 Acidobacteriota bacterium
CGCACAAACGTGAGGAAAAATCCATGAGTAAAGTCTTCAATAATTACATCGGTGGGAAGTGGGTGGCGAGCGTTTCAGGAAAGACATTTGATAACATCAATCCGGCCAATACCGATGAGAAGATCGGGGCCTTTCAAGCGTCCACTCGCGAGGACATGGAAAAGGCTTGTGCCGCCGCCGTCGAGGCACGGGCGCAGTGGGCCGCTACGCCGGCCCCGAATCGGGGCGAATATCTATACAAGGCAGCGGAGCTGCTCGAGGCACGCCTGGGCCAGTTGGGCGAGGAGATGACACGCGAGGAGGGGAAGACTCTCCCTGAAGCGAAGGGCGAAGTGAAGCGGGCCATCAACATTTTCCGCTACTTTGGGGGCGAAGGCGCACGCCAGCCCGGCTGGACGATTCCCTCTGAGAGACCCGGTGTTTTTTCCTACACGCTGAAGAAGCCCCTGGGCATGGTGGGTCTCATCACGCCGTGGAATTTTCCCTCGGCCATTCCTGCCTGGAAGCTGGCTCCGGCCCTGGTTGCCGGAAATACCGCAGTGTTGAAGCCTGCGTCTTTGGCTCCCTTGAGCAGTTTGCGGCTGGTCGAGGCGCTTCATGAGGTTGGCGTGCCGGCGGGGGTTGTGAACTACGTGACCGGGGCAGGCGGAACGGTGGGTGCGCCGCTGTTGGAACATCCTGCGCTGAAGGCGGTGTCTTTTACGGGGTCCTGTGAGGTCGGCAATGGCCTCTACCAGAAGGTAGCGCAGCGAAAAGTCCGTTGTCAGGTTGAAATGGGAGGGAAAAATCCGACCATCGTTCTCAGGGATGCGGACCTGGATGCTGCGGTGGATATCGTCCTGAATGGAGCCTTCTTTTCCACCGGACAGAAGTGTACGGCCTGCAGCCGGGCGATTGTGGAGAAGGCCATCTATAAGCCCTTTGTCGAGAAGCTGGTGGCTAAAACGAAAAAGCTGAAAGTGGGGAACGGCCTGGAGCCGGGCGTCGAAATCGGCCCTGCCGTGGACAAAAGCCAGCTCGATACCGACCTGAAATATATCGAGATCGGCACCCGGGAGGGAGCGAAGCTGCTCTGCGGCGGAAATCGGTTGACGGGAGGGGCCTACGATAAGGGATTCTTTGTCGAGCCGACGATCTTCGACGGAGTTACCGCTGAGATGCGAATCGCTCAGGAGGAGATCTTCGGGCCTGTAGTGGCCTTGATGGAGGCCGCGGATTTCGACGACGCCATGCGCCTGGCCAACAGCGTTCGCTTTGGGCTTTCCGCTTCCATCGTGACCAACAATGCGAACGCGATCCAGCGGTTCACCAACCAGATCGAGGCCGGTCTGATTACCGTGAACCTGCCCACCGCAGGCGTCGAGTACCAGCTTCCCTTCGGGGGAACCAAGGAGTCGAGCTTTGGAATGCGTGAACAGGGACCCTCGGCGCTCGACTTTTACACCGAAACGCGAACGGTCTATTTCAAATATTAGGCCGGCACGCCTGGACCACACCGAAGCCGCCATGAACCAGGAGTTGCGATGAGAAAAACGCGCGCGTCGATAGAGCGCCTGAATCTTCCCTCTCGGGACAATCACAAATTAAAGCCCAGCCCCCTGCGATTTCGCGACGGCGGCCAGTGGCGTATTGAGATTCCCAGTTGCGAGGGGCCTCGCGTCTTTCGCGAGGTGATTGATGCCGCCGAAGATTGGGGAGTGCCCGTTCACCGAATCAGCCAGGGAAGCGGCATTATGCTTCTGCCGGATAAAGAAATCCGCGAGATGGTAAACATCGGAGCAGAACAGAGGATCGAAGTGTGCCTGTTCGTGGGTCCTCGGGCGACCTTTGAGACCGGCGGGCAGGCCGCGAGCCCGGCAGGAAAAGTCATCGGCTTGCAGCATCGCGGCGCGGATCAACTGGTTTATGCGGTCGAAGACGTAAGGCACGCCTGCGGTCTGGGTATCCGCAGCGTTCTGGTGGCTGACGTCGGGCTGATATGGATTTTGGGAGAGATGAAGAAGAAAGGTGAACTGCCGAAGAACCTGGTGCTCAAATCCTCGGTGACCCTGCCCGCGCCGAATCCCGCTACGGGCCGAATCTACGAGCGGCTGGGGATTAACACGCTGAACATCTCAACCGACCTGACCCCGGCGCAGATCGGAGCCATCCGCCAGGCGGTGAAGGTTCCCATCGATATCTATATCGAAGTGCCCGACAACTTCGGCGGCTTCGTCCGCTACTACGAGATGTCGACCATCGTTGAAGTAGCCTCGCCCGTGTACCTCAAGTTCGGGCTGCGCAATGCACCCGACATTTATCCCTCGGGCGGACATGTCGAGCAGACTGCTGTGATTCTGGCCCGCGAACGCGTCCGCCGCGCCCGCATAGCCCTGGACATGCTGGCCCGTTACGCCCCCAAGGCGACCATGTCCCCGCTCGGGTCGAAGGACCTTGGCATTCCTGAGGTCTGATCCAACGGTAGCGCAGAGCCCGCTTGTTGGTTCTGCGGCTGGACTACGGCGAAGCGACGCGGAACCTTGACTGCGGGTTCCGCGCTACCCTTCCACAATTTCATCCATGTTGAGGTAGCGCAGAACCCGCTTGTTGCTTTTGCGGTTTGGGGGCGACGGGGGAATGTGGAATCTGGAAGGCGGGTTTCTCCCTACCAGAAAGCCGCCACAGGCAGGACGCCTGGGGCACCTGTTGTGCAACCGGCCGCCGGGCCGGGCGAAATCCTGCGCTATCCGCTCCCGTTAGTTTGGGGGCATCACTCTTCTTTGCCGTTCCCGTTTCCTCTTCGGCCCGGGCGGTGGATGTAGACGTACACCGCTCCCATTACAAGCATGAGGGCGCCCCACCAGATCGGGGCGTGGAGGTTGCTCAACACTGTGTCCGGGGGGTGGGACAGTTGGTAGATGCCCGCACCCAGAATGATGACTCCATATACCAGGAGCAGCAAGCCTATGAAATACCAGATGGGAATTGCGCCTTTTGAAC
>JAPUME010000170.1 GCA_027294185.1 Acidobacteriota bacterium
CGGCGGAACCGTTCGTTGAATGAGCCGGTCTATTTCCTCCTTCAGGGTGCTCCTGCGGCCCTGGAGCTGGTCGTCAACAAGATCGAAAAGAAGGGCGTGGTTGGCTACATCAGCGCGCCTCGGAACTTCTTCCCCAGTAGCGCAACCGTCTTGCAGGCACGACCCGCTTAACCTCCACCCGGTGCAGGTGGGCATGGATTTATGGATTGACCGATTGACCGATTGACCGCGCGACCCTGCCAGGGTCCGTTCATGCCCGCCGCTCCGGTTCGACTTCTCTGTTTTCCACCGGAAATACGGCTCAGGGAGTTGGTTCCTCCCTGCAAGTGCGCTCGGCCGGTCGCGTAGGGGAGCGTCGCCTTCCATTATCCGTGCCGACAAACCTCCCGGTTCGTCCAATGAATTTGTCACTCCCCCCTTTTTCCTTCCTTGAACATCCAAGGCATACATGGTAGAAAGATTGGAATCCCTTCAGGAGGCACTTTCTCATTTTGAGCGAGGTTAAGTGCCTGATTATGCAGGCTATTCCGCCTAAAGGAAGGAGCCCCTGGTGAAAGTCTACGAACCGGCTAATCTTCGCAACGTTGTAGTGCTCGGACATGGCCATACCGGAAAGACGCAGTTGGTTTCCGCGTTGCTCTATACCGCAGGCATGGTGAATCGCCTGGGGTTGGTGGACGAGGGCACCTCGGTCACGGATTATGACGAGGAGGAAATCCAGCGGAAATTTTCCGTCGCCATTGGCCTGGCGTATGCCGAGTGGGCGAAGTGCAAGGTCAACCTCATTGATACGCCGGGCTACAACATGTTCTTCCATGAGACCCAGGGGGCGCTGCCGGTTGCCGATGGGGCCTTATTGCTGATTCACGGAGTCTCGGGTGTGGAAGTGCAAACCGAGAAAGCGTGGAATTTGTGTGAGAAGCGTGGCATTCCCTGTGCTTTCGTGATTAACCAGTTGGACCGTGACCGGGCCAGCCTGGACCGGTCGCTGGAGGCGCTGCGCGCGAGCTTCGGGCGCGGAGTTATTCCGGTCGAGCTGCCCCTGGGCATTGAGAAGGATTTCCATGGCGTCGCGGATTTAATAAAAATGAAGGGTTACGATTATCCCGCCAATGGGTCCGGCAAGGCCAAAGAGGGAGACATCCCCGCTGATCTTGCCGAAGCGGCCGGCAAGGCCCACGAGGCGCTGGTCGAGTTGGTGGCCGAAGGAAACGACGAGTTGATGGAGAAATTCTTCGAAGTCGGGACCCTTCCTGCCGAAGACGTTCGGGAAGAGTTAAGGCGGGAATTTCTTGAGCGGCGGCTGTTCCCGGTGCTCTGTGTTTCCGGACTTCGCAACCAGGGAAGCGAAAACCTTCTGAATTTCATTGCGGATTTCTTCCCCTCTCCCGGCGAGGTCGGGGAAGTGGAGGGTTCTTTGCCCGGCGGTGGTGAGCCGGAGAAGCGCAAGCGGACGACCCAGGAACCGGCTCTGGCCTACGTTTTCAAGACTGTGGCGGACGCCTTCGCGGGCCGGGTTTCCTATTTTCGCGTCTTTTCCGGTGTCGTTAAGAATGATGCCCACCTGGAAAACTTCTCCCGGGGTTCCTCAGAGCGGTTGGCCCACATTTCTGTTACGCAGGGAAAGACCCAAACCAACGTCACCGAGCTCCAGGCGGGCGATATCGGGGCCGTCACCAAGCTGAAGGACACTCTTACCGGGGACACGCTGGGAGACAAGTCGGCTCCTTTCCTGATTCCCAAGCCCAAGCTGGCCGAGCCGGCCATTTCATTTGCCATCGAGCCGAAGACGCGCGGTGATGAGGACAAGCTGGGCACCGCGATTCACCGCATGACCGAAGAGGACCAGTTGCTGCGGTTCAGCCGCGACCCGCAGACCAAGGAGCTGCTCCTCTCCGGTGCGGGCCAACAGCATGTCGAGTTGGCCGTCTCGAAGCTCAAGCGGCGCTATCACGTCGATGTCACCCTGAAGGCCCCCAAGGTTCCTTATCGGGAGACGATTCGCGCCCGGACTCAGGCTCAGGGCAAGTACAAGCGGCAGACCGGTGGGCACGGCCAGTACGGGGATTGCCGTATCAAGATGGAGCCCTTGGCGCGAGGATCCGGGTTCGAATTCGCCAACGAAATTTTCGGCGGCGCCATTCCAAAAAACTACATTCCCGCGGTCGAAAAAGGCATTCGTGATGCCGCCGAAAAGGGATTCCTGGCGGGCTGTCCTGTGGTGGATTTCAAGGTGATTCTCTACGACGGGTCCTATCACGATGTGGACTCTTCGGATCTCGCCTTCCAGATTGCCGGCTCTTTTGCCTTCAAGAAATGTATGGAGATGGCCAAGCCGTGCCTGCTCGAACCTGTCATGGCGGTGGAAATCATCGTGCCCGATAACTTTTCCGGCGACATCATGGGCAATCTCAACGGCCGCCGCGGCCGCATCCAGGGAATGGAGCCCAAAAGCGGGAACTCGATCATCAAGGCTATGGTTCCGTTGGCCGAAATGTTAAGCTACGCTTCTGACCTTACGTCGATGACGCAGGGTCGGGGCAGTTACTCGATGGATTTTTCCCACTACGATCCGGTTCCGGCGCAGATTGCCGAAAAGATTGTCGCTGCGGGGCGTCCTGCCGGAGCGGAGAAGGAAGAAGAGTAGGCGCACTCCATATCGCGCCGGTAATATTCATACCAATACGGAAGAGGGTATCAGTCGAATGGGAAGGGGTAATTTTTCTAACTTAATTGATGGGCTGGTTTGGTTTTGTACTTTTAGCGGCATCATCTGCCTTTATGGTGCGAGTCAGATGTTTTGGTTCCGCCAGATCGGTGAGGTTCTGAAACGTTGGATTCATCGGCGATCCCTGCGTTGGACCATAAGCGGCACTCTGTTCGCTCTTTTCGTCGTCCTTTTCGTTGCCAATTTCTACTTCCGGCGCAGCCTGGCGGAGACGCCCTATTTTTCCCTTCACGATGCTTTGATCCGCGTGCCTTTTTGGCTGTGGACGTTCGGCTCTATTATGGGTTTTCTGCTGGTGGGAATCCTGAAGGTTCCCGTGGGACTCGTCCGCGCCGGGCGTTGGGTGTGGAATCGGGTATCGAGGAATAGCGGGACGGTATTGCCGTCTCCCGAACGCAGAGCTTTTCTTGAGCGCTCTGTCTATGTCGCGGGGACTTTCCCGTTTTTCCTTGGAGTGTACGGATTCCTGCACGGCCGGCTGAATCTGGAAGTCAGCCGCATGAAGATCGAAATCCCCCACCTTCCCCGCGAATTTCACGGCTTCCGCATCGCGCAAATCAGTGACATCCATATCGGCGCCTTCATGACGGAGGAGCAGATTCGAAATGTTGTCACCATCGTCAACGGGTTGAAGGTGGACCTGGTGGCGTTGACCGGCGACTATGTCACCTGGGATGCAGGGACGGAGGGTCCCGTCGTGGAAGCTCTATCGGGATTTCAAGCGCCTTACGGGGTGGTCGGCTGCCTCGGCAACCATGAGATCTACGCCGGGATCGAGGAATCTCTGACACGCCGTTTTGACGAGCGTGGTGTACGCATTCTGCGGGATGAGAATCATGAAATTCGCGCAGGTTCTGAGCGTCTGAATATAATCGGCGTCGATTACCAGCGAAGAGGCCGGGGCTATCTGAAAGATGTCGACCGCCTGATGCTGCCCGATACGGCCAACATCCTCTTGAGCCACAATCCCAACTCCTTCCCCAAGGCTGCGGAACTGGGCATTGACCTGAGCCTGGCCGGACATACGCATGGAGGGCAGGTCACACTGGAGTTCATCCATCCCAGGCTTTCTCCCAGCCGCTTCATTACCAACTACATCAGCGGTTATTACCGGGAGCGTGACAGCCAGCTTTACGTCAATCGCGGCCTGGGAACCATCGGTATTCCGGTCCGCCTGAATTCCCCGCCGGAAGTTTCTGTCTACGAGCTGGTCCGGGCCTGAATTTTTCCGGCTGCCTCCCCCCAGGCCGGACGACCACACTGAACAGCACGAAGGCATAAAATCACCCGGGAGACGTTTCGACTGAGGGGGATGGCACCAGCAAAGAAACGGAGAACGCAGGCCACGGTTTGGCAGCTGACGGGCAGGGAGGTATCTTCGCGGCGCAGGTGCTGCGCACATTTTTCAGGAGTTATCTCGGGACGGAACGCCGGTTTAATTGACACGCGCGGGCAGCGGTCGGTAACATT
>JAPUME010000171.1 GCA_027294185.1 Acidobacteriota bacterium
ACGTCCCAGGGCGGCCCGCAGCACCTCCGCCAGCCGCCGGCGATCATCCCCTACGATGGTCTTGAGCCGCACCTCGATGCCCAGCGAGTTCAATTTTTCCGTGAGAAAGAGTGAATTGGTATCCAGGCGAAGAGGGGTGAGAAGCTCCGAGCCGACGGCAATAATTTCTGCGTCCATAAAAGCTGGGAGGTGCACGCCGGTCCTGCGTGGGCCGGGAGGAGTCGCTCCTCAGGAAGTCAGGATCCGCTGAGTAGCGGTCGGCCTTCGACGTCCCAGGGAAGCTCGTAAACCGAATTCGTTGTCGCCAGGATCGTCCTGTGGTCCTTCGCGATGGCCAGGCCCACCAGGCTGGGTCCGGAAATGACGAGGTCCGCTTTCCCGCTTTGGGTGATTCGGACGATGCCGCGCCGGCCTGCGAGCGAGGCGGCTACGTAAAGGTTGTCTTCCCGGTCGAAGGCCATCCCCTGGGGCCGTCCCAGCCCGCGGTAGAAATCCGAAACTTCCCCCTTGGGAGAAATCCTGAAGATACAGTCGAAACTCGACGTCGTCGGGCTGGTCAGGTAAAGGTATCCGCCCGGGCCGAAGGCCAGATGATAGGCGGCCATGCTCGCCTCGAGCGTCGCAAAAACGAAGATATTCCGCTCACGGTCGATTTTGAAAACGGTTCCGCTGCGGTCGCCGACGTAAAGATTTTCATCCTCGTCGAAAGCAATGCCCGTCGCCACACCCATACCGTCGGCGTACACGCTTCGCTCTCCCGAGGGAGATACCTGGTACACGTTTCCTTCGAACCGGCTGGATACATACATCTGTCCCGCGCGGTCGAAGCTGATTCCCGTGGGGTTCATCATTTCCGTCAGGAAGGGGCGGACTTCTCCCTCCCTGCTGATCTTGTAGACCGACACGGGAGTCTTTTGGCCGCGCGACCCACTAAAAGTGATAAAGACATTGCCTTCGGCATCGACGGCGGGGTTCGAGACGGGATGGAGGTTATCCGCCAGTTGACGGCCGATGACGAGTCCCGCGGGGGGACTCTGGGCACTCGAGGTTTCTACGGTTACCGAGTTCCCAGCGGCCTCCTCCGGAACGCGGACCAGGATCAGTTTCTCCGAACTGACTACGATGTTCCCGGATACTTCCCCGAAGCGAACCGTGGGCTGAGTGGTCCCGTTCTTCTGAAAACCGCGACCCCGGATCAGAACCTCACCGCCGGTGATCGCAGCTTGAGGCGCGATGCTCTCAATCCGAGGCTTATCCATCATTCGTCGCAGACCGCCGAATCTTCCTGTCAATCTCGAAATACCTCGTGGGAAACATTACACAACCAGGGCCCGGATTATCACGAGCATGGCGAGGCTATAGAGTCCCGCTACCCCGTCATCCAGCATGATCCCCCATCCCCCGGAAAGCTTTTCGGCGCGCCGGGCCGGAAAGGGTTTGAAGATATCCATGACTCGGAAAAGTATAAAGCCTATGAGGAGTCCCTGCCAACCCGGATTGGAGATGCCCCAAAAGGTCACGAGTTGCCCGAAGACTTCATCGATGACCACTGGGCTTGGATCCATATGGTTAAAATTACGGATCGCTCCCCGCGAGCTCCACCGGCCCACAATTCCCACCACAAGGATGGCAATCGTTTGTGCTGCCAAGAGACAGTTGCCGGTTAAGGGCAGCGAATCGACGCCCAGGAAAAGGACCAATCCCACCAGCGCTCCGGCGCTCCCCGGTGCGATGGGCGTGTATCCCACGGGGCCGCAGGTAGCGACCCAGGTGGAGAGCCCTCGCTTGCGATCAGTCACTCCCCTCCTTCATCTCTCCCGGGAGCGGATAAGGCTCGCCCTCCTCGGATTCTTGATTTGAATTTACGCTATATCTCTCCGAAGCCCAATTCCCCAGGTCCGTCATCTTGCAGCGCTCACTGCAGAATGGGCGGTAGGGGTTTTGCGAATAAGTCGTTTCCGTCTTACAAATGGGACACCGCATGGCTGACAGGCACGCTTCCGGTGGCGCGAATCTGCACCAATCCTGGTTGTGACGATGGTGGAGCTTCCACGGGTTCCAAATCCCGGGCCCATCGCTCGGCCAGGAGCTTCCCGACCAGGTCATAGTTTGAAGATTTCTCGATCCGGACCCAACGGCACTGGCCGGGACGAGGCTCATCGCCCTCAAAGTCGTTCACCAGCACCTTGCCGTCGATTTCCGGCGCCTGGGATTCCAACCTTCCCTCCAACAGGAGCTCGGTTTCGGAAGAGACTCCTTCGACGAGCAGGGGAAATTTTTTACCCACGAAGCGTGACAGCTTGCGACGCGAAATTTTCTGTTGCAGTTTCATCAAACGCCGCCGCCGCGCCTCGGCCCTCGGGGCGGGAACAGGATCGGGCAGAAGAAAGCTGCCGCTGGTCTCCTCATTCGAATAGAGAAATACACCCAGATGGTCGAATTCCGCCGCCTCAACGAAACGATACAGGGTTTCAAAGTCCTCGTCGGTTTCCCCCGGGAAGCCGACGATCATGGACGTGCGCAGGGTTAGGCCCGGAATCGTGCGCCGTGCCTTTTCCAACATCTTCAAAAACTGGTCTCCGTTCGAGCCGCGCTTCATTCGCTTGAGCACCGGGCCGCTCGAATGTTGCAGGGGAATGTCCAAATACTTACAGATCTTTTCCTGGCCGGCCACGGCTTCCATCAAAGCCTCCGTCAGGCGGTTCGGATAGCAGTAGAGGAAACGAACCCAGGCCAACTCCGGGATTCGGGCCAGTTGAGAAAGCAGCGTGGCCAGGCCGCCTCTGATTCCCAGGTCTTCACCGTAGCTGGTCGTGTCCTGCCCGATCAGTGTGATTTCGCGGACTCCCTTTTGGGCCAGATTTTCCACCTCCGCAATGAGGGAGGCGAAACGGCGCGAGCGAAAGTGGCCCCGCATCTGCGGAATCACGCAGAAACTGCAGGGATGATCGCACCCCTCGGCAATCTTGATGTAGGCGGAGTAAGACGGAGTGGCCAGCACACGGGGCGTAAATTCGTGGTAGAGATAGGGGACGTTCTCACCCGTGCCGTTCCTTTTTTCCTTGCCGGAGCAGGCTTCAACGATTTTCTCCACCTCATTCGTGCCCAGCACGGCGTCCACTTCCGGGATTTCGGAAAGAATCTGTTGGCGGAAGCGCTCCACCAGGCATCCGGTGACTACGAGTTTTTCCGCCACCCCGGTCTTCTTGTATTCCGCCAGTTCCAGGATGGTATCGATCGATTCCTTTTGGGCAGGTTCGATGAAGCTACAGGTATTGACCAGCAGGATTTGTGCCTCTTCCGGGTGGGGAGTCAACTCGTAACCCTCTTTGACCAGCAAGCCCATCATTACTTCGCTGTCCACAAGATTCTTGGGACAGCCGAGGCTTACGACTCCCACTTTTGGCATTGTTTTCCTCAATGGTCTGTCAGCAGCTAAAAAATACTACCCAGGAATTTTAGCATAATTCGAAGGTTTTTCCGGAAGCATCCATCGGCGGTCTTGCGGGGAGGAGTGAATCTTGGCTGTAGTTAACGGTTGACCAAGACTTTTTTGTACACTCGGACGTCACGCTCTGAGGAGGAGACCAGATAATTGCCGTCCGGGGAGAATGCTACGGTGCGGACCGGAGCCTTGTGGTCGGAGATGGTTTGGAGAGGCTCACCTCCGCCGGAGGACCAGATGCGGACACTCTTGTCATCTCCTCCGGAAACAATCTGGCTGCCGTCGGGAGAGAACTCGACCCAGTTGACGGTGCCCGTGTGTCCTTTGAGAACCTCCTGCGCGGACCAGTCGGAGGTCCGCCAAATGCGAATGGTTTGATCCTGACCGGCGGTGGCCACCCGGGACCCGTCGGGGGAATAAGAGATGCAGAGGGGCACGGCTTCGTGGCCTTTGAGCGCCGTGATCATCCGCTGATCTTTCAGCCGGATGACTACGACGTCGCTCTGGGAGCTTCCAGAAAATCGCGCGGCCAGCAGCCATTGGCCGTCGGGTGAAATGGTAAAAACATTGGGCCGACGGGTGAGAGTCTCAACCGGCAGTTTCCCGCCTCGATTCTGCTTGACCGACCAGAGATCGAAGCCTCCTCCCGAGTAACGAATCAGGTAACTCATGCGAGGGAAGTAGACCGAAGGTCCGAACTGCCTTCCCGTGGTCAGCGCTTTCATCGATCCCTCGAGGGCATCCTGGATGATACTCCACTGGAAAATGAGCTCAGGGGATTCTCTTACATCTCCCTTGCCACCGTTGCCGCGCATCTTGCCGCGGGCGCGAATAAAAATATTGAAGTCGTCCAGAAAATTGGCGCTCATTACGTTGAGGTCGGTGATGTTCTCTATATGAGGTTTCAGGACACGTTTGATCTCCTGCTTCTTCAAGTCGAACAGCACCACGGCGCCCGTGCCGGTGACCGCCAGGGTGCTCCCGTCCGGGGAGAAAGCGGACTGGACCGATGAGCCAAGGTCCAGGTGGCCTTCGAGCCTTACCATGGAAACCCAGAAGGCACGGGACCCGACGTCGTCGATGGTTTCAATCTGCACGGACACGCCTCGATGGGGCCCTAGTGCGAGCGCACCCACAAGAACACCCAGGGAGGTAAGGACTCGGAAAAAAGACAGGCCGGGACGCGAAACCCTTTCGGTCTGTTTCGAGGCTGTGTCTCCGGTTCTGTCCGATGAAGGAATCGCCCTCAAATTAGAGAATCTCTCCTTGAACAAGTTTTTCGACCAGACCACGATCCGCTTCCAAAAACCGGTAGCGTGCGAGCTCCCTGCGAGGCGCCCACTCAATCTTTTCAAACACCAGGTTTTGAATCGTTCCCTGGTATTCTCGAATCTTGAAGAAAGCAACTTCCACGAATCGATCCGGGTAACGGTGCCGCAGCCGGAAAACCTCGGCCCCTACCGTAGCTTCAATTCCCAACTCCTCACCCAGCTCCCGCCGCAGAGAAGCCTCCAGGCTCTCGCCGCTGTGGACCTTTCCCCCCGGGAACTCCCACTGCAGCCCATAAGCGTCAGAATGGTGCCTCTGACATATTAAGATGCTTTCCCCGTCGAGAAGGATCGCCGCCGTTACCAGAATGGGTTTATCGCCTGGGGGCATTCGAATGCATTCTAGCCCAAGTAGGCTGGTTCCGGCCAGAGGCAGCGG
>JAPUME010000172.1 GCA_027294185.1 Acidobacteriota bacterium
TGCCAGGTGTCGGGACTCTCCAGAGCCGCAAGAACGGACGTCAAAATAAAGACCGCAGTGTTGGCTGCCAGCAGAATGTAGGTCGCTCTAATGGGGAATACACGCGGGCGGGAAAGCGGCTCCGATTCCAGGGGGCGATACTCCGGTGCTGGGGTGAGTTCGGTCATGAAAAGTCAACGACCGGCCGTGCGGCCCGGGTGAACATTTCCGCCGTGTTGTCCCCGGGTTCGGATGAATCCCGGGGCAGGAGCGTGCGATGTACCTCCCGCCTCCGTTGAGGGTCAAATTCGATGGTGACACGCACAGTTGCCGGGACCGGCTTGAAGTCGAGAAAAAAGCGGCGGAACTTCCAACGGCGGGCAGCTTCTCTGGCAGGTTCCACCAAGCTTCGATGGCCGGAAATGATCTCCACAGCACAGATTCGACCCTCGGCGTCGACCCGAAGCTCCAACTCCACCGCAAGAGGAATCCCTTGCCGGGGCGCCGAAGGCGGGTAGGCAGGCTCAACCACCTCTTCCAGATGAGAGGCGGCTGAATCGCGGTCCAGTACCATTTCGGCGGCGTCAACACATCCTGGAGTGCCGGGGTTTGCGCTGCACGAATGGAGGCAAAGGGCTGCGATCAGGGAAATTCCGACCGGATATCCTATCTTGCTCGTTATCACCACTGGTCTCCGTGCGCCGGCTGATTATAATGTTCGGTGATTATAGCATCCGGCGGGTCGGTGCCCCGATTGAGGGAACACGGCTAGCCCTCAAGAAAGCTCAGCTCCCCGGAGGATTTGGCGAGAATCGAGCCGCTTCAGCCCCGCGCGCCGCACATCGTCGAGGGCTTGCTCGAATTCCTCAGCCCTGATACGCCGGTTGATTTCCGCATACTCCCTTTGATTGACTTTACCCGCCGGGTAATACTGTGCCATAAGATTGACGTAGGTATCAGGAGAAAGTTCCCGCGCGATCCATTTGAGAACATTGCGTGTTCCGGCGATCCCGCCAGGCATGACCAGATGCCGAACCAACAAGCCCCGCTTCGCCAGGCCCTCCTCATCCAGAACCAGATCGCCCACCTGACGGTGCATCTCTTTCAGTGAGCGCCGCGCAACTTCGGGGTAATCGGGCGCCTTGGAATACTTTCGCGCCGCCTCGCGATCCCACCATTTGAAATCGGGCATGTAGATGTCCACCAATCCATCCAGCAGTTGCAGGGATTCCATGGAATCGTAACCGCTGGTGTTGTAGATGAGCGGAAGCTTTAGGCCGCGCTCGATGGCAAAGGGCAGAGCCTCGACGATTTGTGGCACTACGTGCTCGGGGGTTACGAAGTTGATGTTGTGGCAGCCCTGCCCCTGCAAGTCGAGCATCATTCCTGCCAACTGTTCCGGTCGCACCGGTCGGCCCCTGAGTTCCCAACTGATGTCATAGTTCTGGCAGAAAACACATCGCAGGTTGCAGCCGGAGAAAAAGATCGTCCCCGATCCTCTTTTGCCCCGCAGGCAGTCCTCCTCGCCGAAATGGGGGAAGTGGCTGCTCGTCACCGCATAACGGCCCGTCTTGCAAACCGCAAATTTGTCCTCCAAACGGTTCACCCGGCAGTTGCGGGGGCAGACCCGGCAGCTTGCGAGCTGTGCTATGGCCTGCTCTACGCGCTCCCGGAGCATTCCCGAGGCGTACAGGCCGAGGTAGGCAGGCTCAAAAGTCGTTCTGGAGAGTTCAAACATTCCCGGTGCCTTTTTGCAGCTGCCTCCCGTTGGGGTATTGAGGAAGCCAGGTTAGGGGTTGACCACGTTACGCGGCTCGCCGCGAAGGAAAGCCCGAATGTTTTCGACCGTTGTATCGAGGATGCGGCGCACCGCCTCACGCGAGTTGAAGGCAATGTGGGGGGTGATGACGACGTTGTCGCGCCGGAGCAGGGAATGGTTCAGCACCAGCGTGCGCAGCCGGTCCTGGGCCAGGTCTGGGGCAAGAATTTCCCGCTCGTCCTGAAGTAATTCCTCCCCTTCCAAAACGTCAAGTCCCGCCCCCGCTGGAATGCCTTTGTTTAGTGCCTGCATAAGCGCTTCGGGGTCGATCAGACCCCCGCGAGCCGTGTTGATGAGAAGCGAGCCGGGCTTGATGAGCCCTATGTTTTCGGTGTTGATCAGATGGTGGGTCTTCGGTGAATAAGGGCAGTGAAGCGTCACGACATCCGAGGTTTGGAGTAACTCCTCAAGCGATACATAGTTGAAATTGAGCACTTCCGCCAGCAGAGGCTCGCGGCGGACATCGAACGCTACTATCTTCATGCCGAAACCTCGGGCGATCTTAATGACGTGCAGGCCGATGCGGCCCGCGCCTACCACGCCCAGGGTTTTGCCTTCGAGATCAAATCCGCGAAGCTCGTCAAAAGGAATCTTGCGAGACAAGGTGTGCACGAAAGCTTTGTGGATGTTACGGGAAAGCCCAAGAATTAAGGCAAAGGTGTGCTCGGCAACGGTATTTTCGCCGTAAGAGGGCACGTTTGAAACCCCTATGCTGCGCGCGGTGCAGGCCGGGAGATCCAGATGATCGAATCCGGTCGACCGCGTGGCGATGAAGCGAAGATTGGGCAGAAGGTCCAATAGCTCCCGGCGCAGGGCCGAGTGAACGAATACGGAAAGGACTTCCACCTCACGCCAGGCGGATTTGTCGCTGTCGGCGTTTTCGGGGCGCAAGGGGTCGCCCGAAAGCAGAAGAGTCTCGGAGGCCAGTGGGCCGTCCTTCAGAGCTTTAATTTCCCAACTTTCGAGTTCGA
>JAPUME010000173.1 GCA_027294185.1 Acidobacteriota bacterium
ATTCTGGCCGGCTCCGTCCATTCGCAACGACAACAAATCGTCCGGGTGGACCGCGAACCGGACCCGAACCTGCCCGCTCCGATTCGGGACCGGTTGCGGCGCATGACTGAGAAGCACCTGAAGTCCGCCACTGCGCTTCTCGTGTCCGATTATGGTTACGGAGCGGTGGACGCGCACGCTGTCAACCAGTTGTGCAAGAAGCACGGCAAGGGAAACAAGAAGGGCAACTCCGAGCGCCCGGCGCCTATCACTCTGGATTCCCGCTACAAGCTTCTCACCTATCGCGGCATCACCGCCGCCACGCCGAACGAGCCGGAAATCGAAGAGGCCTTCGGCGTCAAGATCGGCAACCGCCCCAGGCGTCTCCGCTCGCTCGGAGAAAAGCTTTTGGAGCAACTCCACTGCCGCGCCCTGCTCGTCACCCGGGGACGGGACGGCATGGTCGTTTTCGAATCAGGGAAGCCCCCGCACACTCTCTCCATCTTCGGCTCCGATGAAGTGGCCGACGTCACCGGCGCGGGGGATACCGTAATCGCAGCCTTCACCCTTGCACTGGCCGCGGGGGCGGAATTCCTTGACGCCGCCCGCATCGCCAACTGTGCCGCGGGGCTGGTGGTCATGAAGCGCGGCACCGCCACCGTCCGGCGAAAAGAACTGGAGGAGGCCATCCGGCAAGCGTGATGGATAAGCTGATTGATAGGGAACAGGCCGGGGAATTCGGCTCCCGTCTGCGCCGCGACGGAAAGCGATTTGTTTTCGCCAACGGCTGCTTCGATCTGCTTCACGCCGGGCACATCCGCTACCTCGCGGATGCCAAAGGGCAAGGAGACATTCTGGTGGTCGGGGTGAACGGCGACGAATCCGTGCGGAAACTCAAAGGTAAAGGGCGGCCCATACTTCCCCAATCCGACCGTGCGGAGCTGGTGGGCGCGTTGGCCTGCGTGGACCACATCATCATTTTCGACGAACTGACGGCTGCGGGCCTGCTCGATGAGCTACGCCCCCACGTTCACTGCAAAGGGACCGACTACAGCACCGAAACCGTTCCCGAAAGAGAAACGGTTCTGGCCTACGGAGGCGAGGTTCGGATTGTCGGCGACCCGAAGGAACATTCCACCCGGTCGGTTATCCGGGAAATTGTCAACAAGTACGCCCATGGCCGGTAAGTCCTTCCTCGTCATCCGTCTCAGCTCCCTGGGGGACATCGTTCATGCCCTTCCGGCCGTCTCGGCCCTGGCGCAGATGCCCTCGGCGGGGGCGGTCGACTGGCTGATCGAGACCCGATACCGCATTTTGCTGAACGGCAATCCCTATCTTCGTAATGTGATCGAAATCGACACTCTCGGCACGGGAGTGAAAAGGTGGAGCCTCGACTCGCTCAAGTCCATGTTGAACAGCGTGAGCGTCCTTCGGGGGCAGCGCTACGATGCCGTGGTCGACCTCCAATCGCTGCTCAAAACCGCCGTTTTGACCCGATGCGCCCGGGCTCAGGAACGGGTGGGATTCGCGGGGGATTGGGCAAGGGAACCGATGGCAGGAATCTTCTATACGCAGAAACTCCGCATTCCTCGCCAGGTCCACGTGATCCAGGCCAACCTTTCTCTGATCGAATCCCTCGGGGCGCAAACCGGCCGCTGGGAGTTTCCCCTGCCCGATGGCACCGAGACCCGGGAGGGCATAGAGAACAAATTGCGGGAACTGGGAGTCCGGGAATACATGATCGTGAACCCGGGGGGCGGATGGGCGGCAAAGCGCTGGTCACCGGAAAATTATGGGGAGCTCGTGGGCCGGCTGGGGAAAGACTCTTCGCTGCCGATTGTTCTGAGCCACGGCCCGGGAGAGGAGCAGCTTGTTCATGACGTGCTCCAACGGGCAGGCACAAGCAACGCCGTGACCTTCCCGACTGACATCCTGCAATTTATCGCGCTGGCGAGGCGGGCGAAACTGTTTATCGGGACCGACACCGGACCTCTCCACCTGTCGACGGCGCTTGGGACTCCTGTTGTGGGCATCTACGGGCCCACCGACCCGGCAACCCACGGTCCTTTTTCTCCCGCCGATATTGTGCTGCGCAATTCCATCCGAACCTCCCACAGCCGGCGCGGGAGAGACTCCGCTACCATTGAGGGGGTATCCGTGGAAGCGGTTTTGGAGGCGGTTCGCGAGAGATTGGCCGGAATCCAGGCCTAACCATGCCTAGAGACTTCCTCAGCCTGACGACCCAGGTCCGTGTGCCCTCGGGCTATGTGCTCGGACTCGCCTACATCCTATTCTCGCAGCCGGATTCGTTTTCGCTCGCCGTCGGAGTGCTCATCGCCCTGCCGGGGTTACTGCTTCGCGGATGGGCGAGCGGGCACCTGGAAAAGAACGTCCGGCTGGCCACGACCGGACCTTATGCTTGCTCCCGCAACCCGCTCTACCTGGGAACGCTGCTGCTCGGAGTAGGATTCGCCATTGCAGGAGGAACCTTACTTCTGGGAGCTGCATTCCTCCTGGTGATGTTGTTTATCTACTGGCCTGTTATGCGACAGGAGGAAGCGGCGCTGATTTCCCGCTTCGGTCGAGACTACCGGACCTATGCTTCCACGGTGCCGCTGTTCTGGCCCCGCCTGAAGGCTTCACCGGCGGCAACGGGGCCCTTTCAATGGACCCGCTACCGCAAGAACCGCGAGTATCAGGCGGCGGCCGGATTCACCGGAGCCGTGCTCTTCCTTTGCCTCAAACTCTGGCTTCGTTAGGTCGCTTTATAAAGAGGAAGGCTTCGAAGGGGCAGCCTTAAATCATTTTATACTTTTCTTTGAAAAGGCGCTGGAAGCGAGGGGCGTAAATCAAATCGTAAGTTTCCCCCTTGTCGGGGAAAAGAGTAATCGCCATGCGACGGGCCGAGGCGGCCAACTGCGAGGCTTCTTCCACCGGCATATCGGTTTGGCGGATGATATTCAGGGCAAGATCAACGGTCACCTGCAGTCGGCGTACTTTTTCACCTTCTTCAAGGATTTC
>JAPUME010000174.1 GCA_027294185.1 Acidobacteriota bacterium
GCCGCTGGCGGGGGTTTTTGCAGGGGCCCTTCTTTACTCCCCGTTTTGCGGCTGTGGTGGCGAGTTTGATCGTGCTGGTGGGTCTGGTGGCGATTGCCCCCAGGTTCAATCGGCAGGGCACCGGAGGGCCGGGAGAAATCACTCTGGCTACCGGCGGGATTCGGGCCAGCATCATCGTTCCGGCGCTGTTGGCGATGGAAGAGAGCTATCGGGCTGAGGCGGCCGCGCTGCCGGCGGATGTGACGGCGACCTCTGAGATTTGCATGTTGACCTTGAACAAGGCCATCGAGGAATGTAAACGGATTATCCAGGAGGAGCCGGATAATGCCCTGGCTCAGGATCATCTGATACTGGCCTACGAGCAGAAGGCGGCTCTGCTTTCGACTTCGCTCCAGTGGAGCGCAACCTATGATGCGCCGTAGGGTTAAGGCGCCCTGGAAACGATGCATTTTGAAGAAGGATGAGAATAAAAAAAGTTATGAGAATTTCACCTAAACTTTCGGCCCCCTCGGTCCTGATGATCGGATTCGTCCTGGGCCTGGCGGCGACGCTCGGCGCCGTTCCCCTCGATAAGAAGGAGACGTTCAAGACTGCCCGGAATCCTCGCATTATGATTGAGAGCGCGGTGTCTGGCCGGGTGGTGGTGCAGGGATGGGACAAGCAGGAAGCTTTCGTGAGCGTGGAGTCAGGTTCCGACCGGTTGGAGGTGAACATTGAAAAGCTGCCTCCCGAGGGACCGACCGACCGGCTCCTTATATCCGTCCGCCCCACGGCTGGGGCAGCCGACGACAAAGCCGACCTGCTGTTGAGGATTCCCTCCGAGGTGCAACTGGAAATCGTCAAGCAGAGGAAGGGTCCCGTTAATGTGGAGATGTTGTGGGGAGACATCAGCGTCCAGACAGTCTCGGGGAATGTGACGCTTACCGATGTCGGCGGCCATTTGGCGCTCAGGTCGATGAGCGGTGATATTCATGTTATTCGTCCCACGGGCCGCGTCGAAGTGAAGAACGTTACGGGAAACATCAATTTCAAATGGCCGGAAAGCTCTCGCATCTATGCCGAGACTGCGACGGGCAGGATTTCCTACGAGGGAGACTTTTCTCTCCGGGGGAATTACCGTTTCGTCAGCCACAGCGGTGATATTGAAGTCACCTGTCCGGGTTCCACGGCCTTTAATCTTCAGGCCTCGACGGTTCGCGGGAGGTTTGAAGGGGGCGAGTTTTCCGCCGGGTCGCCGCGGTTGGGGCAGCGCACCTCGATGTCGAACTTCGTGGGTTCCCAGCGGGTGGGGAACGCTCTGGTGCAGTTGTCCACCTTCAGCGGCACGATTCGTATCCGCCGGCAACAGTAGTTCTTCCGACGGAGAATTCCATTCTTATACTCTCCCGCCTCCTCCGAGAAATCTTATTCTCCGCCGGCACTCCTCCTCTCGCATTTTTCCCAGCTAATTCCTATAATAGAAACCCGCAGGGATACGAGCGTTTCATCTGACATGTCAAAAAGGAAGAAGATCATATACCTGGTCGGATTCATGGGAAGCGGCAAGACGACGGTCGGGGCGCTCCTGGCGGAGCAACTAGGCCGGCCCTTCGTTGATCTTGACCGGGTCATTGAAGAGAACCAGGGAACTACGATTCCTGAAATCTTTGAAGCCGAAGGAGAGCCGCATTTCCGGAAAGTCGAGCACGCGGCGCTCCAGGGCATCGACCGCAATGAGCTCGCCGTAGTCGCTCTGGGTGGGGGAACCATCATCCAACCGGAAAACCGGGAATTGATTCGTGAGGCGGAGGGAATCACGATCTGGCTGGAAACTTCTCTCGAAGTGCTGCGCTCCCGGTGCGCGGGCATAAACCACCGGCCTCTGTTTCGAGACCCGAACGGCTTTGACCGTCTTTTTCAGGAGAGATTGCCTGAGTATGAGAAGTCCGAATTCCGGGTGGCGACCGACCATCTTCCCGCCCGGCAGGTGGTGAATAGCATATTGCGCCTCCCCATTTTCTAGGGGGAAAGGCTCACTGTTTTTCGCCGCAAGAAAGTCCTCGTGGTTGAAAACGCCAACCCGTAAGGGAGTCCATCGTGCACCCTATAGGAAAAGCCTCTGCTCTCGGCTTGTTCGTGGCCGTATCGATCTTTTTTGTGCCGCCCCGCCTCAGTGCCCAGGAGTCTCCTCCCCCCGCTTTCTCTCGTGACGAGGGAGTCTATGTGGTTTACCGGAATGGGCAGGTGATGGCCACCGAGAAGTTCCGAATCGTCGCCGGGGGCCGAACCATCGAGGCGAAAGGCGAAACCACGGTCACGAACCCTGACCATTCTTCCCAAACGCTTCCCAAGACCACTGCGGAACTGACCCTGGACTCTTCCTGGAACCTCTCCTCCTACAAGTGGAGGCAAACCGGCCCGAAGCGATCCCGGATCGACTTGACTTTCAAGGTGAACCTGATTGAAGCAAGAGTTCGGCGGGCGGGATCCAAGAGCCAGCTTCGCAAATTCGTTCTCCCTGCAAACATTGTCATTCTTGACATCAATTTCTTCCACCATTTCGCAATCCTGCTCTACCGCTATGACACGGCCCGCGGGGGAAGCCAAATGTTCCAGGTCTTCGTTCCGCAGGAGGTCCGCCCGGGCCTGATCACCATTCAATTTCTCGGGACAGAAACCATCGAACTCGGCGGCCAGAGTGTTTTGCTTGGCCGCTACAAGGTCCTGACCGAATCGATAGGGCTTGACGTCTGGGCGGATGAGAAGCGCCAACTCCGGCGCCTTTCCTTTCCTGCAGAAGGTATTGAAGTCATCCGGCAGCCTTAGGGCCGGTGACGATCCCGAGACTCTTCCTCTTGTCGGTTGAAACCTGGATTCAGGCGGATTGCCCAGAGGGGCGAATGGTTGACCGGGGGATTGTACTAACGGAGGAGGGCGGGCTCTTTCAGATGAGTGCTCCGCTGAAAGATTTCGATGTAGACGTGGATGAGGGAAACCGCCGCCGGAGTGATCCCCGGAACGCGTCCTGCCTGGCCCAGCGTCAGGGGCCGAACTTTGCTCAAGACTTCGACGACCTCGCGCGAAAGCCCTGATACTTTTCCGTAATCAAACCATTCCGGTATCCGGCGCGACTCGGCCCGCTTCAGCCTTTCGACGTGCCGCTGCTGCTGCGCCATGTAACCTTCATACTTCAGATCGGTTTCCACGCGACGCGATTCCTCGCGGCTCAATGCGAAGGGAAGCGCTTCCCGTAGCCATCCGTCGAGGTCCTCGATTTTGATGTCCTGCCTCTTTACCAGTTGCGCTCCGGTCAGCCGCTGGGAGCCAGGAAGGCCGAGCTTCGAGTAAATCGCACGGCCCGCAGATGTGCTCGGGTCGAGGCGGTTTTCCTGCAGGAATCGCGTGGTGTCGGTGAGCCGCCTGCTTTTTTCGAGAAATGCACGGTAGTCTTTTTCCGGCAGCGTGCCCACGCGGTGGCCGATGGGCATCAGGCGCTCGTCGGCGTTGTCGATGCGCAGGTGCAGGCGGAACTCGGCGCGCGAGGTGAACATGCGGTAGGGCTCCGTTGTGCCCTTGGTCACCAGGTCGTCGATCAGGATTCCCGTGTAGGCTTCGTTTCGGCCCAGAATCAAGGGGTCCCGCCCCTGGACACGCAGGCCGGCGTTGATTCCCCCCATGATGCCCTGGCAGGCGGCTTCCTCATATCCGGTTGTGCCGTTGATTTGCCCGGCAAGAAAAAGTCCTTCGATCTTCTTGGTCTCAAGCCATGGGTTGAGTTCGGTCGCCTGCACCATGTCGTACTCGATGGCGTAGCCGGGACGGAGCATCTCCGCGCGCTCGAGCCCTGGAATCGTCTTGAGCATCGCCATCTGCACGTCGATGGGCATGCTGGTCGACATGCCGTTGACGTAGATTTCGTAGGTGTCGAGGCCTTCGGGTTCGAGGAAGATCTGGTGTGTCCCCTTGTCGGGGAATTTGACGATTTTGTCTTCGATGGAGGGGCAGTAGCGCGGCCCGATGCTCTTGATGCGCCCGCTGTAAAGCGGCGAGCGGTGGAGGTTCTCCCGCAGCACTTCGTGAGTCTTCTCGTTTGTATGGGCGATCCAGCAGATGGTCTGGGGCTGTGTGATTTTCCTGGTTCGGAATGAGAAGGGCGTCGGAACGGCATCGCCCGGCTGCTCGGTGAATTTTGAAAAATCAATGGTACGCGCGTCGAGCCGGGGAGGCGTGCCGGTCTTGAGGCGCCCGACTTCGAATCCCAGCCGCCGCAGAGATTCTCCCAGCAGCACAGCCGCCGGTTCGCCGCTTCGTCCCGCCGGGTAAGTCTCCTCACCGCAATGAATCAAACCGTTCAAGAAAGTTCCTGCGGTGACGATGACGGCCTGGGCTTTGACCGTGCGGCCGTCTAAAAGTTTCACTCCGCGCAGGCGATACTGATATTTTGAAAAAGAACCGTTTGAATCGTTCCCTCCCGTTTCTTCGAGCAGCAGGTCCACCACTTCGGCCTGCTTGATGCGCAGGTTCTCTTCCGCCTCGAGCACCTGTCGCATTCGCACCCGGTACTGCTTCTTGTCGGCCTGCGCCCGTGGCGACCAGACCGCGGGTCCCCGGCTGGTATTGAGCAGCCGAAACTGTATGCCCACGGCGTCGATTACCTCGCCCATCACGCC
>JAPUME010000175.1 GCA_027294185.1 Acidobacteriota bacterium
ACGGATTCGCGAGCAGGGCTACCGATACTTCATCGCCTGCCTCCGCCACCACCTGCGCCATGCCAAATTTCTTCGCATCGACCATGTCATGGGCCTTCACCGGCTGTTCTGGATTCCGCAAGGATGCGAGCCCGGGGAGGGCGTCTACGTGCATTACCGGGCCGAGGAATTCTATGCCATTCTGGCGCTGGAATCCGAGCGGCATCGTGCCCTGCTGGTGGGAGAGGACCTGGGCACCGTGCCACCTTACGTGCGGCCCGCCATGAAGCGGCATCATCTCTATCAATCCTACGTCGTGCAGTACGAACTGACACCGAATAAACGCAGGCCGCTGCCGCCGGTACCCAGCCGCTCCCTGGCAAGCCTCAACACCCATGACATGAGCCCCTTTCAGGCCTTCTGGAAGGGCGCCGATATTCAGGACCGGCTCAAGCTTGGGCTGCTGGATGAGGCCGGTCTCAGAAGGGAGCGGAGGGCGCGCAGGGCCCTTAAACAAGCGCTGGTCGGCACCTTGCGTCACAAACGGCGACTGCGTGGTAAATCACCGAAGGCAGCGACAGTGTTGAGGGCTTGCCTCGCCCATCTCGCTTCTGATTCGCGCGCACCGGTTATGGTAAGCTTGGAGGATCTCTGGTCGGAACTTCAGCCGCAGAACGTACCGGGAACCCGCGATGAGCGCCCGAACTGGAGGCGAAAGGCACGTTTCTCCATCGAAACATTCTCCCGGATGCCGAGTGTGTTGAAACTATTGCGGGAAGTGCGCCGATCAAGACCTTGAGAAAAAAGTCCCCCAGATCGAAACGAATGTCATCCGGAAAATCCAGCGCACCCAAACTCACCTCCCCGCTTGTCCTCCGGGACCACACCCTTCTGACCGAAGATGATCTCCATCTTTTTAATGAGGGCACCCACCAACGCCTCTACGAAAAACTGGGAGCGCACCTCGTCGATCATGATGGGCAGAGGGGCGCTCAATTCGGGGTTTGGGCGCCGAACGCCGAACGGGTCTGTGTCATGGGAGATTTCAATCAGTGGAACCGGGACGGCAACGCGTTACGACATCGAGGCGAATCCGGCATTTGGGAAGGGTTCGTTCCGGATTTGAAACCCGGAACGGTGTACAAATACTCGGTTCTTTCCCGGGAAAACGGCTACCAGGTCGATAAGGCGGACCCGTTCGCCTTCCACAGTGAAACGCCTCCCAAGTCAGCCTCTGTGGTGGCGAACCTCGATTACCTTTGGGGCGATCAAGATTGGATGGGGGAGCGCCAAAAACACAACCATCTCGAGAGTCCCATGTCGGTTTATGAAGTCCATCTGGGTTCCTGGATGCGGGTGCCCAAGGAAGGCGGACGGCCGCTCACATACCGCGAGATGGCGCCCAAGCTCACCGAATACGTCCGGAAAATGGGCTTCACGCACGTCGAATTGATGCCCGTGATGGAGCATCCCTTCTACGGCTCCTGGGGTTACCAGATCACCGGCTTTTTCTCACCGACGAGCCGTTACGGTTCCCCGCAGGATTTCATGTACCTGATCGACACCCTCCACCAGCACGGAATCGGCGTCATTCTTGACTGGGTTCCATCTCATTTTCCTGATGATGAACACGGTCTGTCCTATTTTGACGGGACCTACCTTTATGAGCATGCTGACGTCCGCCAGCGAATCCATCCCGATTGGAAGAGTTGCATATTCAACTTCGGGCGCAACGAGGTGCGGAGTTTCCTCCTGAGCAGCGCGATCTTCTGGCTGGACCGCTACCATGCCGACGGGTTGCGAGTGGACGCCGTCGCCTCCATGCTTTATCTCGATTATTCGAGAAAGGAAGGAGAATGGATTCCCAACCCGCACGGGGGGCGGGAGAATCTGGATGCCGTCGATTTCCTGCGAACCTTCAACGAAGCCGTCTATAAGAGCTTCCCCGATACTCAGACCATCGCCGAGGAATCCACTGCCTGGCCCATGGTCTCCCGGCCCACCTACCTGGGCGGCCTGGGTTTCGGCCTCAAGTGGGACATGGGTTGGATGCACGACACGCTGGCCTACATGGCCCATGACCCGATCCATCGAAAATACCAACATAACGATCTGACCTTCCGCATGCTTTATGCCTTTACGGAAAACTTCACCCTTCCTCTTTCCCATGATGAGGTCGTGCACGGCAAAGGATCGCTCCTCGGCAAAATGCCCGGAGACGACTGGCAGAAGTTCGCCAACCTCCGACTGCTCTACGGGAACATGTACGGCCAGCCGGGTAAGAAGCTCCTCTTCATGGGCTGCGAATTCGGCCAGGGTCGGGAATGGAATCATGAAGAGAGTCTCGATTGGGACCTTCTCCGCCACCCTCCCCATGCCGGAGTTCAAAAATGGGTGGAGGCTCTGAACCACACCTACAGCAACGAACCCGCGCTCTACGAAAGCGATCTCCACGCCGAGGGTTTTGAGTGGATCGACGGCGGAGACGCCGAACAGAGTGTGATCAGCTTCCTCCGCAAGGGAAGGACGAATCAAGACACCATCCTAATCGTCCTGAACTTTACTCCGGTTCCCCGCACGCGGTATCGCGTGGGCGTTCCACAGGGAGGAAGGTGGCGGGAAATTTTGAACAGCGATGCCAAAGAATATGGCGGCAGCGGCTGGGGCAACTTCGGCGGCGTGGAAGCCACTCCCGCTCCCGCCCACGGCCGTCGCTACTCGCTCAGCCTCTCTCTCCCCCCGCTCTCAGCCCTTTTCTTCAAGAAAGAAACCCCCGAGTCATGAACTCCCGCCTGGGAGCCGTGTGGGAACCGCCGGGCCGCTGCCGGTTCCGCGTCTGGGCTCCTCACGCCGAAAAGGTTGAAGTGCGAATCGTCGCGCCCCAGAAGAGGACGGTCGCGATGGAGGCCGAAGATCGCGGCTATCATCAAGCGGTGGTCGAAGATATCCAACCCGGCAGCCTCTACCTTTACCGGCTGCATGGAAAAACTGAAAAAAAAGAGCGACCCGACCCCGCTTCCCGGTCACAACCGCAGGGGGTCCACGGCCCCTCCGAAATTATCGATCCCCGCTTTCGCTGGGACGAGGGCGCCTGGCAAGGTGCATCACTCGAGGACTACGTTCTCTACGAACTTCACGTCGGAACCTTCACGCCTGAAGGCACCTTCGATGCAGCGATCGAACGTCTGGACGAACTGCAAGACCTCGGAATCACGGCCATCG
>JAPUME010000176.1 GCA_027294185.1 Acidobacteriota bacterium
TCTAAATCCGGGGGATCACCAACAGGGATGAATGCAAGACCTTATGGAACTAATATACGGGTTCGGTGGGTGTTCTGAGTTGCGTCGGGTAAGAACGAGGTTCAAACCCCGGCGCAACTATGGGATTCGAATCGCCGACCCGTCCCTGTTTTTGTAGGTTTTGACTTTGGCCTGTTCCTTATTTGCGATTATAAGATTTGGCCCTACCTCCCAAATTCCGCCGCATTCCCCCTCACTCCCTACCCGACTCCAGGGCGACAAAGTCTCCGGCAAGTCGGCCCCGCGGTGAGGGGCTTCCTGCAAGACCCATCCTTCAAGATATAGCTCCTGTAGTTACAATAACTTACGCGATATCACATTCAAATTCAAGTTCCCGTGATCAATGCCGATAGACTAGCAATGAGGGGGGAGTGGTCCAGGTAAGGCATGTTTCCTCCTTTAACTAGTTAGCCGCTGAGGCGGGAACCTCACCCGCGCGACCGCCCCGGAGAAAGTGACCTGATGTCGGAATTCTTCCCATTTCCCAGAGGAAACGGGTCCGGAACGGAAAAACCAATCCGTCTCAAAGACGCCGGGACCCGGCTGTTCGTAGAACTCAGCCGCTCGATCGATTACGCCCGCAAGGTAGGATCCGCCGTCCAACACTGGGGAGTGTCCCGGCTGGCCACTTTCCCCAATCTCAATCCCCACCCGGTTTTGGAATGTAACGCACAGGGTCAGGTCACCTACGCCAACCCGGTGGCTTCTCGACTGCTGAAGAACTCCTCCCACAAAGGTTTGCTTCCCATGGAGCTCCGCGAGCTGATCCCGCGGTGTCTGAAAGAACTGGTTGAAATTACAGGGCAGGAAACTGAAATCAATGGCCGAACCCTGTTGTGGTCCCTGCAACCATTCCCCGCAACCGGCCGCGTGTACCTTTATGCGGTAGACATTACCGAGCAGAAGCGGCTGGAAGCCCAGTTGCGTCAGGCACAAAAGATGGAAGCCGTGGGACAAATGGCCGGAGGATTGGCCCATGATTTCAACAATCTGCTGATGATCATCGGTGGCTACGGTGAGCTCGCGGCAGGCCAGGCGGAATCCGGCAGTCCCGTCCACGAAAGCATCGAAGAAATCCGTAAGGCCGCGGAGCGGGCCGGTTCACTCACTCGCCAACTCCTCTCCTTCAGCCGCCGCCAACTTCTCCAGCCTAAGATCCTGAATCTCAACGGCCTGGTAGCCGACATGGCAAAATTGCTCGGGTCGCTGCTGGGAGACGAGATCGAGTTGACGACTCATCTGAACTCCGACTTAGGTTGCATCAAGGCAGACCCGGCACAGCTTGAGCAAGTGATCGTCAACCTGGCCCTCAACGCACGTGACGCCATGCCACAGGGAGGAAAGCTGACCATTGAAACCACAAACCTCCCGATTGAGGAGTCCCTCTCGAGCCACTCTGAGTCTGCACAGCCAACTTCTCAGGTCATGCTGGCAATAACCGATACGGGCGTTGGGATGGATGCCGAAACTCAATCTCACATTTTCGAACCCTTCTTCACTACCAAGGAGAACGGGAAAGGCACGGGTTTGGGATTGTCGACCGTTTATGGAGTCGTCAAGCAGAGCGGGGGGAAGCTTGCGGTTGAGAGCGAACCGGGAAGAGGCACTGCATTCAAGATTTATCTGCCCCGAGTGGAGGAAGCCATTGAACCCACACCTGAAATCTCCTCTCTCATCGAGCCCAGCAAGGGTTCGGAGACAATTCTACTGGTCGACGACGAAATGGCGATACGGAAAGTAACCCGAGAATTTCTGGAGGCCAGCGGCTACAGCGTGCTGGAAGCCTGTAATGGACCGGAGGCTCTCAAGCTCTGTGAGCAACACCGGGGAGAACTGCACATGGTGATGACCGATGTTCGCATGCCGGGATTGAGCGGTCACCAACTGGCTCAAGAGCTGTCCACGCGCTATCCCAAATTGAAAGTACTCTTCATGTCAGGGATCCAAGAGGATGCATTTTCTGAAATCTGCAGTCTCGCTCCAGCCAATACCTTCTTACAGAAACCCTTTACATTTGTTGAGCTTGGGGGACGGTTACGAGAGATGCTACAGGCAAATTAGCCTGATCCGTCGACCAACAGCCGGTCTGCCTCTGTGCTCACCCACGCCTGGATTCTTCCTGGCGGGGCTCGGGTGGATTCATCCCTCGGGCGGGAGCTCCTGATCGGCAAATTCGACTTCAATCGATTCGAGCATGATGGTTCACCGGTCCCACCCCCTGGCCGAGACCCGGATTTTCAGCAATGGCCCGGGAGATGAATCGCTTGGCCACGCGGACGGCGGCTTCCAGAGCCCGACCTCGGGCCAGCTCCGCTGTAATGGCGGCTGAATAGGTGCATCCCGTCCCGTGCGTCTCTCTTGTGGCTTCCCGAGGCGCCGCGAACCTTTGAAACTCGCCCTGATGAAAAAGCAGGTCGACGGCCTCCCCCCTCAGATGTCCCCCCTTGACCAACACGGCCTTAGGGCCCAGATCCGCAATCCTGCGAGCCGCCTCCTGCATCGACGATTCATCGTTCACCGGCACCCCCGCCAGGACTGCCGCTTCATGCAGGTTCGGTGTTACGAGATATGCCTCCGGCAGGAGCCGTTGGATAAGAGTTTGCCGGGCCGTGGGGGCCATCAATTCGGCTCCGTGTTTGCTGATCATTACCGGGTCCACGACCAGAGGAAAAGAGAATCTCCCTGCAGATTCGGCGACCACTTCGATAATTTCCGTCGTTCCCAGAGCGCCCGTCTTGGCTGCCTGGGGCGGGATATCCTCGATTACGGCTTCGAGCTGACGACGCACCAAATCCGGAGTAAGCGGCTCCACCGCGCTTACACACCGCGTATTTTGAACCGTAACCAGGGTAATCACGCTCATCCCGTAAACGCCGAACTGGTGGAAAGTCTTGAGATCCGCCTGGATGCCGGCCCCGCCTGAGGGGTCCGAACCGGCGATGGTTAGAGCCACGGGTTTCAATGGTGTATTCCTCGTCGACCTCGTTCCCCTCTAGTATTACCACCGGCGCCGCTCAACGTCCAACGTGAGGACAACTTCAGAGCTCGAACCTTGACATTGAGTTCCCGCGCCCGCTAACGTATTCTGAACACGCCCGGACCAGCGACGGAAACTTTCTCAACCTGATGATTGCCCGGCCCGGCGCTTGCGGTCTGCACACGGGTTTTTGTGCGGCTCGCTATCCGGGCGGATGAAAAAAGTGGCCTTGCCCTGTGTCCGCCCACAATGTGCAAGAGAGTCATTCGTGATAAAGGTCGGTCAGGTTTTCGAACAGCATGAGATCCTTTTAACCGGGGGAAATGGGTTCCTCGGCAAGGTGGTCCTGGGACTTTTGCTCGACCGCTTTCCCGGATTGAAGCACCTCCACGTCCTGCTTCGCCCGCAGCGTGACCTCTCCGCTCAGGAACGGTTTGCGAGAGAAATCCTCGACTCCCCTGCCCTGGCTCCCGTCATCGAAAAACGAGGCCGGAATGCCGTGCGGGAGAAAATCACCGTCTGGTCGGGTGACATCGGCAAACCTCTTTGCGGCCTGGAATCAGAATCCCTGGAGCAGCTTACCGGCCGCGTCGGCCTCATCCTGAACTGCGCCGGGAAAGTGGACTTCTTCCCTCCGGTGGACGACTCTTTCCGCTCCAACGTAGACGGAATCAATTACGTGGCAGAGGTCGCAAAGCGAATTCGCGCCAAAATGCTGCACGTCTCAACCTGTTATGTTTGCGGAGAAGGCGACGGTTTGATCGAAGAGACCGATCCGATTTTAGGTTTTTACCCTCGACGTATGAATCCCCAAGAGGGGACTTTCTCCCATACCACCGAAATTCAAACCTGCCGCAAGCTGGTCCGGCAGGTTTACGAGTCGGTCGGGTCGAACGGGGACGCCCCCGGCGGGGCCCGCTCCAGAGAAATTACCGAAAGACTTTCCGACCTGGGCCGGAAGCGCGCCGAACGTTGGGGCTGGGTGAATACCTACACCTATGCGAAAAGTCTCGGGGAACAGGTGCTTGCCGCCCAGGAGAATCTCGATTGGGCCATCGTCCGCCCTGCCATCATCGAGAGCGCCCTGCGCTTCCCCTTCCCCGGATGGATCGAGGGGGGACGCACCTCCGCCCCGCTGGTCCTGATGGCCCTGGGCGGGCTCAAGGATTGGCCGGTGAAAAAAGACGCGCCGCTCGAAGTAGTCCCGGTCGACCTGGTGGCTTCGGCGATCCTCGCCGTGGGAGCCCTGCTCCTGGAAGGGAATCACCGGCCCGTCTACCAACTGGGGACGGCCGACGTAAATCCTCTCTGGATGGAACCGCTGGTAAAATTGTTGGACAGGGAATCGCACCAGCAAAGAAAGCGCCGGGGAAAAGTTCGCTTCCTCACCCCGGAGGAAGCTCGTGCCCGTCGCATCCGTCTGCAAAACAGGATCGCCCGCACGCGGGCGCTGCTCGGGCGCATGCAAGGGGCGCTTGAAGCTCTCGGACTGGACGGAGAGAAAACATTTTCCCGCTGGTCGTCGGCTTTGAGAGTCCGGGAACTACAGGCGGCGTTTCGGGAACAGACCCTGGATCAGTATCTGCCCTTCGTCCTGCATAATCGGTACATTTTCGAATCGGAAAACATTCGGATGGCCTACTCGATGATCTCCGCCGACGAGAGGGCCCTGATTCCCTGGGACCCGGAGAAAATCAATTGGACCGACTACTGGACTCATAATCAAATCCCGGGCATCGAAAAATGGGTTCAACCCGACGTGGTCAAAGATTGGTCGTTTAAGATATAGGTTGGCTTTCCCGGAAAAGCCACGGGCAGGGGAGCCGGAAGCGGCATCAGGCCGGCAAGACATCTCCATGTCAACTCTCACCACACCACCTCGAGCAGCCTCCCTCGAAGAGCAGGTGCTCGAAATCGTCCGCGAACTCCTTCGGGAGCTTGGCTCTCATCAGGCGGCCGAATCAATTTCGCTCGACTCATCGTTCGAGGGTGACCTCGGCCTCGGGAGCCTCGAACGCGTGGAGCTGCTGGTTCGCTTGGAGGGGCACTTCCATACCCGCCTGCCGGACAGCCTCGCGCAACAGGCGGAGACTCCCGCCGAATGGGTGCAGGCGCTGCTCGAAGGTGAAAAAGAAGTTCCCCTCGAATCGCGCTACCGCATCCTGCAGCCCTCCCGCCCGGCTCCTCCCGAGCCGGTCGATGCCCTCTCGATGGTCGAGGTGCTGCGCCGACATGCGGAACTCGAACCCGACCGGGTGCATATCCACCTGTTGGAAGAGAGCGGTGGCCAGGACATCTCCTACGGCCAATTGCTCGAGACGGCCTCGCGGGTCGCGGCGGGATTAACCAACGCGGGGCTCAGGCGCGACGAAACGGTGGCGATCATGCTGCCCACCTGCTCCGATTTCTTTTACGCGTTTTTCGGTGTGATGCTCGCCGGCGGCATACCGGTGCCCATCTATCCCCCTGCTCGTCCGGACAAGATTGAAGAGTACGTCACCCGGCAGGTCGGGATTCTGCGCAACGCCGAGGTTCGATTCCTCATCAGCTTCGAGCAGGCCCGGGCCGTCTCCAAGATCATGCGCCTCGGCATTCCGAGCCTGGTGGAAGTGACCCACGTCGACACATTGCGCCGCGCCGGTAGGGGACTGCCGACGCCCGCGGTTCACCCCTCTGAGACCGCCTTCATCCAATACACCTCGGGAAGCACGGGCGACCCGAAGGGAGTGGTCCTTACTCATTCGAACATCCTCGCCAACGTGCGCGGGATCGGCTGGTCGGTCAAGGTTCGTCCGACGGATATCGTCGTCACCTGGCTTCCTCTCTATCACGACATGGGGTTGATCGGCTCGTGGCTCTTCAGCGTTTACTACGCCCTTCCGATCACGGTTCTTTCGCCGCTGGCTTTCCTCAGCCGGCCCGAACGCTGGCTCCGCGCTCTCAGCGACTCGGGAGGCACGCTTTCTCCGGCTCCTAATTTCTCGTTTGAACTTTGTGCGCGAAAAATTCCCGACTCCGCCCTCGAAGGGCTCGATTTGAGTCCCTGGCGCATCGCGATCAACGCGGGAGAGGCAGTGCTTCCAGACACTCTGGCAAGATTCGAGAAGCGCTTCAAGAAGTGCGGGTTCCGCGCCGAAAGCTACGTGCCCTGTTACGGGCTGGCCGAATCGAGCGTCGCCCTGGCTTTCCCACCCATCGACCGCCGTCCGCTCATTGACACGATTCGCCGTGGTCTGTTCGAGAAGGAAGGCCGGGCCGAACCCGCAGGGCCGACGGAGACGAACCGAATGCGTTTTGTCGCCAACGGCAAGCCCATGCCCGGCCATGCGGTCAAAATCGTGGACGACGAAGGGCGCGAGTTGGGAGAGCGTATCCAGGGACGGCTCCTGCTTCGCGGTCCATCGAGAACATCGGGTTACTATCGGAATCCGGAAGCGACCGCCCGCGTCCTCACCAGGGATGGCTGGATGGATTCAGGCGACCTGGCCTACTGGGCGGGCGGGGAGCTATACATCACCGGACGCCTCAAGGATTCGATCATCAAGGCCGGGCGAAACATCAACCCGCAGGACGTGGAAGAGGCCGCAGCCGAAGTGGAGGGCGTGCGCAGGGGCTGCGTAGCGGCCTTCGGCACAGCGGACAGCGTCACCGGAACCGAACGACTGGTCGTGGCGGCCGAGACTCGCGCCACTGCGCCCGACGAGCTGCGGCGAATCGAGATCGAAATCCTAAAGCACGTCGATGCCATACTGGGCATCCCGCCGGACAAAGTCGCCCTGGTAGCCCCCCATAGCATCCCCAAGACCTCCAGCGGAAAAATTCGCCGCAACGAAACCCGCAACCTCTACGAAGCGGGGAAACTTCGAGCCAACAAGCGGGCCCCCTGGGCTCAAATCGTCCGTCTCTGGTTGCGAAATCTGGATTCCTGGATCGGCCTCGGTCTCAGGCGGGCCGCTCGGATGCTGGTCGAGGGCTCGAAAGCCACATTGATTTTCGCCGTCGCGGTCCCTGGTGGGACAATGGTTCGCCTGCTCCCCCCGCGCCAGGGATCCCAAGTGGCCCGTTGGACGGCACGAGTGCTCTTGCGTGTAATGGGAAAGCGAAGCGAACTCAAAGGGGAGGATTCAATCGCGAAAAACGAAGCCGCTGTCCTGGTGGTGAACCGGGCCGACGAAC
>JAPUME010000177.1 GCA_027294185.1 Acidobacteriota bacterium
TTTCCGGCCTCTCGGTGCACTCGAAGAAACTTCTTGTCAGGCGAAAGTAGTCGAGCCCTCTGGCCACGCTTGAGGCGGCCACCTCGGCCACTACCTCGGCTGCGGTCTCTGAGATGCCCCACTTCTCGTGCAGATTCTTTCTGATGGCCAGCTTTTCCGCCTCGGAGATCTCCTGGTCGACCCAGGCAATCCGGGCCATCAGGCCTCCTGCCAGGCAGAGCATTTCCAAGTTCTGTACATCGAGGTCCATCATTTTATCTTCCGATTCCCGCCGCCGCTTGAGCCGGAAAAAGATCTTGTTCCTGACGAATTCTTCGATGTCCTCTTCCCGGTTTGCCGCCTGCGAGGCGGTCTGAGTGCGTCGGGAAACCGAAGGCCCGAGCAACTGCTTCATCCGTGTAAAGACGCCGACATCGGCATTTTCCAAAGCGCTCTGAACCTCATCGAGAACCTGTTTTTCAGCAGGGGAAACTTTTCCATCGGCCTCGACCACCCCTGCGATGACGGTTTTCGCAAAAGCCTTGTCGGCCGGGGACCGCAGGCATTGAACCAGCTCTTCGAGGAGCCGGGTCCGTTCGGCGGAGGACACCGGGGAGTCAATGTAAACTTCCAGTTCCGACCATTCTTCTCCCGAGAGTTCGGGAAGTCGGAAAAGGAGGTCCTTCAGCGCATTCAATTCCTGTCGAGAAAGCGTGCCGTCGGCCCAGGCGGTTGCCACAATGAATTTAGCCAGAGCCATGAGAAATCTCCGTTTTGCCACTGTTCCTCCTGTACGGGGTTTATTCTCACCAGTATAGTCCAGAAAGGGTTTCCAGAGGAGTGACCTACCAAGACGGTTGAGTGGATGGATTCCCAGGTGATAGAATTACTCATCTGGAAATGGGTGAATACCATTGGGAACTCGGCGGCGCTACCGGTACTATGCAGGCGAAACGGGCACCAGCTATCAGTACTTCTTCGCCGGCAAACGGCCGGTTCGACGGCCCGGCGGCTTGGGGAAGGGAAGCGATTTTATCTTTGTCGTCAGGGGTGACCAGAGTCCTCCCTTCGTGTTGAGGATTTTTGTGGCCGAAAGCGCCCTTACGGCCTGGCGACGGGATCATTCGCGCGAGCTTGACTCGAACGAACTCTATGCCCTGGCCAAGATGCGGCTTTTCCGCGCCTTCGATGAGGTGGAGTCGCTTGTTCAGGAGCGGCTGAATATCGTGGTCGATGAGCAGAATCTGGAGGACCTTCTGGCTCCCCTGGGAGTAGTCTGACCATCGGCGGTTTGGCTGAATACGCCGCGGCTTCTGGGAATTTTCGGCCGGCCGCCGGGTTGATTGATCGAATGATCGAATGTTTGATTGATGGATTGATGGATTGATGGATTGAGCGAAACAATAAAAGTCCCCTTTGACTATTAGATTTGGAAGAATTAAAATCTAGAGCTATTGATCCCCAGGGCCATCCAGTAGAAGCCTTTTCAGCAGGTCGGGAGAGACTATGAGCGAGAGAGTCTGGGTTTTTGATACAACGCTTCGGGACGGGGAGCAGTCTCCGGGTTGCAGCATGACCCTGGATGAGAAGCTCCGCATGGCGCGCCAGTTGGAGCGACTGGGAGTGGACATCATGGAGGCCGGGTTTCCAGTCGCCTCGAAGGGGGATTTTGAAGCGGTTCGGGCCATCGCGGCTGAGCATCGACGGCCCGTGATTGCCGCCCTGGCGCGTGCGCACCGGGTGGATATCGACCGTGCCTGGGAGGCTCTAAAGGACGCCCGACGCTCGCGAATCCACATTTTCCTTGCCACCTCGGATATCCACCTGAAGTATAAGCTCAGGAAAACCCGCGAAGAGATTCTGAAACAACTCACCACGACGGTGTCCCATGCCGCCTCGTTCTGCCCGGAAGTGGAATTCTCGCCCGAGGATGCGGGCCGAACCGACCGAAAGTACCTGATCGAATGCTGCCACGCAGCCGTGGAGGCGGGGGCAACGGTCCTGAACCTCCCCGATACGGTCGGGTATTGTCTGCCTCCTGAGTATGGGCAGATGTTTGCGGATGTTAAGTCGGGAGTGCCCGGCATGGATAAGGTGATTCTGAGCGCTCATACCCACGATGATTTGGGATTGGCGGTGGCCAACGCCCTGGCCGCCCTTGAGGCAGGCGCACGGCAGATCGAGTGCACCGTCAACGGAATCGGCGAGAGAGCCGGCAACACCTCACTCGAAGAGATCGTCATGGTTCTCCATGTGCGAAAAGATGAAATTCATTTCCACACTGAAACGAAACTGGATGAGCTCTGCCCTTCGAGCCAAATGCTGGTCGAGGTGACCGGCGTCGCCGTGCAGCGCAATAAGGCCATTGTGGGAGGCAATGCCTTTGCCCATGAAGCGGGCATTCACCAGGATGGTGTGTTGAAGAATGCGATTACCTACGAGATCATCGACCCCCGCACGGTGGGCCGGCACTCAAACTCGATTGTCCTGGGAAAGCACTCGGGACGGCATGCTCTTGCCCAACGCTATGAGGAGTTGGGATACGAGTTGACCAAACCGGAAATCCAGCGGGCTTATGAGCAGTTCTGCGAGCTTGCCGACCGGAAAAAGCGAATCTACGACGAGGATCTGATCGGAATCGTAAACCAGGGTTTCGAATCCCTGCCCGGCGCATATTCGCTCAAGCTGCTACAGAGTGTGACCCACAGCCAGGGACGCTCCACCGCCACGGTGGAACTGGAT
>JAPUME010000178.1 GCA_027294185.1 Acidobacteriota bacterium
CCAATGGATGAGCCCGATGCGACCGATGAGACCAGCGAGAAGGGAAGAAAAGCAGCTTCCACATTGCCGGAGGCGGCGAATTGTTGGACGTGCTTGACGTGCCCGCCAAACACGACCTTCGGCAGCAACCGTTTCCATAACCCGACGGCTTCAAGCGCCTCCTGTGCCGCTTTCCCATAAGGGGCCACCTGGGGAGAGGCGACTCCGATGCGGGTAATCCCGGCATCGAGCAGGTCATCCAGTTTCTCCACCCCAACACCATTCGACCCCGAAGTCCACACCACTAGCCGCCCTCGGGCATAGACCGTCACGCTCTCGGGAATCAAATGGCCTTCCTGGCTGAGTTTGAGGGGAGTTTCTCTATCCGCTGAAACGAACAGGTCAAAGGGAGCGCCGTGGCGCAACTGTTGGGCCAGGTTGAGAGTCGCGCCGACGCTCAGGGTAATGCGCGTGCCCGTCTGCTTTTCGTAGTCCCTGCTGAGCGCTTGAAATACGTCGCCCAGGTTGGACGCTACGGCCACAACCAGTTCATCCGGTTCTGCGGGCTTCGGATGGCATGAGAGCGCCGTAAAAAAGAAAACCACGAGAGCCAGAAAAGCGGTGACGCCGGCAGTATGTCTCACCGGCGTTTCCTTTTTTGCCCGGTCTCGGGAGCCTGGATGATCATCACTTCCGTCGCCTTGATCAGCGCTGCGGCCACTTGCCCCACGCGAAGCCCCAGGTCACGGCAGGCATCGCGTGTGATAATGGAGGTGACCTGTTGGCCGCCCACATCCAGCGTGATCATTGCGAGCAAGCCTTCCTGCTCAACTCCGATCACGCGGCCCACAAGACGGTTCCTGCCGCTCACTCGGAAGGCCAGAGGGTCCTCGGTTCGCTTGCCGTAGGCGGGTGTGCGGCGGCGGGCGCTCTTCCGGGGCCGTCCGAAAAGGAGGCGGTCCACTTCCTCTTGCGGGATGCGGTGGTGTCCGCCGGGAGTCTTGATGGAGCGAATCTGCCGTCGATAGATCCATTGCTTGAGCGTCGGGGTGCTGATGCCCAATTGCCCTGCGGCGTCGGGAACACGAAGCAACTGCATGTACAGTATTATACGATTCTATACGATATAAATCGATAGAAGCGTGTAAAATAATCCAGCTCCCTGGGCATGCCGACTCGTGGAAGGAACGGCCCCGGGGGCACGAGAGGTCCCAACTTGAAACCCACAATTCTCTTCTTAAGCGAGCACGGTTCGCCGGCGGCGGAGGACCCTCAGCTTGAAAGTTGCCTGGAAGCTCTGGGAAATGACTACCAACTTCTGGTAGTCGTGCCAAGCGGGGAGTTGATGGGCGCCGAGCTGAAGGCAAGAGGGATCCTAACCGCCTCATGTCGGTGGGGAGAGGGTGGAGCATGGAGCTCGCTCCGGCAGAGCCCGGGTGCGGCGCGCGAGCTGGGGCGGCTGGTGGAACGTCACAGTGTGCGACTGATTTATGTTGCGGGACCCGGACCGCTGCCGGCGGCGGGGCTGGCGGCCGGGTACACACGACGGCCGCTCGTCTTTTATCTTCAACGTCCCTTAGAGGGTCGGATGGAAACCTTCATCACGGCGAAGTTTGCGGGTCTGGCCGAGCGAATTCTGGTGGCCTCCCAGGACCTACGGGAAATCCTCTTGCGTTCCAGCTCGAAGCTCCATGCAAAGATCGAGGTCTTTGACGTGAACTCCGCACCCGCTGAACACGCCGGTCGCCTGCGCGAACTGGTAAAGAAACTCGTGGGGTGAGGGAGTCGGCCTACGGTTTCGGCCGTGGCGTGGCGTCTCCGGGCAACTCGCCCATGGCCCAGCGGATGCCGTTGACCAGGTGCTTTTGATAGCGCTCGTCCCGCCACACCTCTTCCCGATGGCCCAGCGAGGTATAGAAAACCCGCCCCTCACCGTAAGTGCGACACCACGAGATGGCAAAGTCGCCGTCGGTGCGATGCACTCGCGGATTGCTCAGGTCCACCGAGTCGGTGTCGAGCGAGAGAAGCACCCGGACATTTTCGCGAGAGAAGTTCTTGAACTCGTAAATTTCATCCGTAATCTCAAAAGACTTCTCCAGATGTCGGGTCGAGGGATGTCGGGAATCTTCGACATTGACTGTGATTTCCTCGTGCCAGGGATGCTGGTTGAAGTAGCCGCCGATCAAACGGCCATACTCGGCCCATTCGTAAAAGGTATCGGTGGCGCTGTGGGCGCCGATGAAGGCGTGTCCGGAGCGGATGAAGTCGAGGAAGGCCGCCTTCTGAATCGCCGACATCGGCAGCTCGCCGGTCGTATAGAACATGACGGCATCGTATTTCTTGAGATTTTCGGCGTTGATCAGGCTGGTGTCCTGGGTGGCGTCGACGGTGAAGTAGCCCGTCTGCGCCCCCAGTTGTTTCATGATCTCTTCGGAGACGGGTAGCACCTTGTGCTTAAACCCTGCCGAGTGAGTCAGATAAAGGAGGCGTTTCCCCGTCTGTGCCTCTCCGGGAACAGGCGCAAACAGAATCAGGAGCCCCAGAAAATAGATGACTGCCCTAAACCCGAAAGCCAGCCTGGAACGCTTAAGCATCGTACCCCTCCTGGAATTATCCGCGTTTTTCGGACGACGAGCCGACAGCTCGGGACTTGCCGAACCTCAGAGGGTCGGGAGAGCCGATCTGCCCCCGGAAGATCGAGCACATCCGATTGACAGCGGAAAGCCCGCGGAACTAGAATTCTCTTCCGGCGCGAATATCCACTCTACATGGCTTCCGCTTGAAAATTCAATAGGGGTGTAGGAATCGATGCGTTTACGGAATCGGGTTCTCCTGCTGGGCGTGGTTTTGACGATGGCAGTGGCAGGCTTTGGAGCAAAGTCCGCCAACCAGAAGCGGCTGGAGCGATTGTTGAAGCGGGCGATGATCGTCGACCTGCACTCCGACACCACACAACTCATTCTGGAAGAGGGTTACAACCTTGGCGAACGCCACGACTACGCCCAGGAGGACATCCCTCGCATGCGGGAAGGGCGCCTGGGGGCTCAATTCTTTTCGCTGAACCCGAACGTCCGGCGGCTTACGGCTCTCGAATCCGTGAAACGAGGCTTCGACGAACTGGATGCGGTTCGGAACGAGGTGCGGATGCATCCTCAGGACCTGGTGTTTGCAACCACGGCGGACGACATTGTGCGGGCGCGCCGCCGCAAGAAGATTGCGATCCTGATCGGGCTGGAAGGCGGCCACATGATCGACAGTGATCCGCGAGTGCTCCGGTCCTTCTTCGAGCTGGGCGCGCGCTACATGACGCTGACCCATTTCTTGAACACTCCCTGGGCGGATTCCTCAACCGACGAACCTCTCTCGAACGGCCTGAGCCCCCTGGGGCGGGGAATTGTAGCCGAGATGAACCGCCTGGGGATGATGGTCGACATCTCCCACGTCTCCGATAAGACCTTCTACGATGTTCTGGAGACGACGCAAGCCCCCGTCATTGCTTCGCATTCCTCCTGTCGCGCTCTGTGTGACGCGGCACGCAATATGTCGGACGACATGCTTCGGGCCCTGGCCGAAAACGGCGGCGTGGTCCATATCAACTTTTATGCCGGATACCTGGACCAGAAATTCTGGGAAGAAACGCAGAGGCTCGAGGAGCGGCGCAGGCGGGAACAAGCGGCCGCCGAGGCTCTCTATGCCGTCGACCCCAGGACGGGCGGGGCACAGTTGCGCGAGGTCAACCGAAAGTACCGTGAAATTCTCCCCAAGGTGCCTTTGAGCAAGCTTCTGGACCATTTCGACCACGCCATTCGCGTGGCGGGCATTGACCACGTGGGCCTGGGCTCGGACTTTGACGGCGTGAGCGACCTGCTTCCGGTGGGCATGGAGGATGTTTCCAAACTCCCCGCCCTCATCGAAGGCCTCATCGAGAGAGGCTATTCCGACAGGGATATTGAAAAGGTTCTGGGGCTGAACTCGTTGCGGGTCATGCGGGAGGTCGAGCGAGTCGCCCGTGAGAGCCGAAACGAGAAGCCGTTCTCGCCCACGGCTCCCTAAAGAGTCCCCTCACGGAGTCGATTTTCGAAGCTCGGCAAGCTCCTGGTTGAGCTTTTGAATCTGGCCTGAAACCTGGGAAGGCGACGTGCCGCCCGTGAGATTTTTTTTCTCGAGGGCGCTCTCAAGCGAGGTTGCCGTCCGTTGCAGCGCGTCGTCCCACAGCGGGGTGAACTTTTTTCCTTCCTCGTCGGTCAGCTCCGCGAAGGTTTTCTGCTCCTTAACGCAATAACGAACCAGCCCTCCCACCGTATCGTGAGCCTCGGCAAAGGGGACGCCGCGGCGGGCCAGCTCCTCAGCGATTTCCGTGGCGGTAAGAAAGCCTGCTTCCGCGGCCTCACGCATCCGCGCTTCATTGATTTGAAGCGTCCCGACCACCCGGGCCATAACCCGGAGTGAGCCTGCCGTGGTGTCCACCGCATCGAACAGCGCCGCCTTATCTTCCTGCAGGTCGCGGTCATAGGAGGAGGGCAGACCTTTGAGCGTGGTCAGGAGCCCGCTCAGCCTTCCCTGGACCCGTCCGGCCCGGCCACGTATGAGCTCCAGCGAGTCGGGATTCTTTTTGTGCGGCATCAGGCTGCTGCCGGTTGAGAATGCATCGGCCAGTTCAACGAAGCCGAACTCTGAGGAACCATAAAGGATCAGGTCTTCAGCCATCCGGCTCAGGTGAGTCGCGAGCAGGGCACAGGCAAACATGGCCTCCACCATGAAGTCGCGGTCTGAGGTGGCATCGAGACTGTTTTGGCTCAACCGGGCGAAGCCCAGCTCCTTACGCAGCCGTTCCCGGTTGATTGGGATGGATGCGCCCGCCAGCGCGCCCGAACCCATGGGAAGCTCATCCGCCCTTTCGGCGCAGTCCCGCAGACGTCTCCAATCTCGGCGCAGCATTTCGCAATAGGCCAGCAGAAAGTGAGGCCACAGAATCGCCTGGGCACGCTGCAGGTGGGTATAGCCGGGAAGAATCGCCTTCGCGTTTTTCTCAGCCTGCGACAGCAGGGCTGCCATTAAGTCGACAACCAGCCGTTGCATATTGTCGGCTGCATCCTTCACCCACATGCGCGCCAGCGTGGCGACCAGGTCATTGCGGCTGCGCCCGGTGCGCAGTTTTCCCGCGGCGGGTGTTTCTTGAAGCAGCCGATATTCCACCCAGGTGTGTATGTCCTCGGCCGATTCCTTTTTGGCCCAATTCGGGTCGGTCTCAACCTGCTGTGCCAGTTTCTCCAGCGCTTCGAGGAGGGAGGATTCTTCGGAACCCTCCAGGATGCCGGCAGAGCGGAGTTCGGCGACATAGGCTCGGTTCACGCGGATGTCGTAGAGAACCAGCCGGTGATCGACGGAGAAAGATTCCGAAAAGGTAAAGAAGTCGGGATCGATTTCACCCTCGAAGCGGCCGCCCCAGAGTTTCATTTCTTGCCGCCTTGGGACCGCTTCAGGGCAGCGATTTTGGTGGGCAGCCCCAGGAGGTTGATGAACCCCGTGGCGTCCTTCTGGTCGTAGTCGGCTTTCATGGTGAAAGCGGCGATGCTGGTGTCGTAGAGCGATTGGGAGGACTGACGGTCGAAAACCCGTAGGTTCCCTTTGTAGAGGCCCAGGGTGACCGAACCGGTCAGGGAGCGCTCGGTCGAGGCCACGAATTCGTCCAGCGCCTCACGCAGAGGCGTGAACCAGTGCCCGTAGTAGACGAGCTCACCGTACTTCAAGGCCACATGCTGCTTGTAGTGGAAGGTCTCGCGGTCCAGACAGAGCGCTTCGAGTTCCCGGTGCGCCTGGTAGAGGAGCGTCCCTCCCGGTGTCTCGTAGGCGCCGTGGGATTTCATCCCCACCAGGCGGTTTTCCACCAGATCAATCCTGCCGACGCCGTGCTTGCCGGCCAGTTTATTGAGTTTTTCGAGAAGGGCTATGGGCGCGAGCTTCTTACCGTTGACCGATGTCGGGACGCCGGCCTCGAATCCGATTTGGACCTTCTCTTCCCGGTCGGGAGCCTTCTTCGGCGAGGTGGTCAGCTTCCAGGCGTTCTCGGGCGGGTCGCCGAGTTTCGTTTCCAGCGGGCCGCCTTCGTGGCTGATGTGCCAGATGTTTTCATCGCGGCTGTAGAGATCGCGCCTGGTAACGGGTACGGGTACCTTATGCTTGCTCGCGTATTCCAGGGCGGCTTCGCGGGAGCGAATCGTCCACTCACGCCAGGGTGCGATCACCTTGAGACGGGGCGCCAGCGCCTTGTAGGCCAGCTCGAAGCGCACCTGATCGTTCCCCTTGCCGGTGCAGCCGTGAGCCAGCCCGTCTGCGCCGACCTTAAGGGCAATCTCCACCTGCCGCTTGGCCAGGATGGGCCGGGCAAGCGAGGTGCCGAGCAGATATTTCCCCTCGTACACGGCTCCGGCCTGTAAGGCCTTCCACACATAGCCGGTGATGAACTCCTCCCGCAGATCTTCGACGAAAGCCTCCGAGGCCCCGGTATCCAGGGCTTTTTTCCGCACGGCTCCCATATCGTCGCCCTGTCCGACATCGCCGATCATGGCGATGACCTCGCAACCGTAGTTCTCTTTAAGCCAGGGAATGATGATGGAGGTGTCGAGGCCGCCCGAGTAGGCCAGCACGACTCGATTGATTTTGGCCCGATGGGATTTAGCCCGATTGATTTTGGGTTGACGCTTCCCGGCAGATGAAGTTTTCAAGGAATCCGCCTTTCTTTCTCTTCTTTTCCGTTTTGAATCTTTTTCCGCCCGATCTAGCGGGCCAGCATCTGCATAATTTTTCGACGTGTTCTGGCCGCATCCGTTGCCTTTTGGGTGGCAATCAAGACCGTGTCGTCCCCTGCCACGGCCCCCACTACCTCCGGCCAGTCTTGACGCTCCAGGGCGACTGCCACCGTGTGAGCGTTCCCGGGGTGGGTTTTGATGACGACCAGGTTCGCCGCCAGCTTTACCTCGCGGAGGAACTCCTTCAAGACCAGGGAAGCCTCGGGTTGAGCCTCGGGCGCAGGACCGGCTGTGACGAGCGTGTAACCGGTTCGGGTCTTGGCCAGGCCCAGTTTCTCCAGGTCACGGGAGACGGTGGCCTGCGTCACCCGGATTCCCCGTTGCGCGAGCTTGCGCCGGAGCTCCGCCTGCGTCGTGATGCGGTCGCGGGAAACGAGCGCCAGGATCTGGTTTCTGCGGTAGTACTTATCCATAGAAAGCCGAAAGCTTGTCGTGCAACTTTATACCTTCAATGTATAAATACAGCAAAAGAGGGTCGGAGGGCAAGCGAGAAAAAAGGAGGCGGGGCGTGAACCCCACCTAGTGGCTGGCGAGGGTGCGGAAGCGGGCCTTCTTAAATTCCTCCCAGACCTCGGGCTTGTAGCGGTCGCGAGGGATGAATTCCCTGCTTTGGAAGGCGATGCCGAGCTGGTCTTCGTCCACGCTGGCGTCTTTTTGGGGTAGAAAATCGAAGTTGCTGCGATTCGTGCCGTAATAGGCGCACAGCCACACGCCTTTCGCGTCCTCGATGGCGTAGAGGCCGCAGGCGAGCGGCAAGGGGTTAACGGCGTTCTGGGAGAGGGAAACCTCCGCCTCGATGATTTTGCCGCGAATGGGTGCTTGGGGGGTTGCCGCCTCGGGTGTGTTTGCCATGCTTGGTGACCTTGACCTCTCGCTGGGGGTATCCCCAAAATACCCTGCTCAGGGCGGGCTCGTCAATGCTTTGCTCGCGCCTGCCCCTTCCTCGGTTCCTCATCAATTTCTCAACGATTCCTCAACGGGGCCTCAGCCTGGGCCAGCGAATTTCAATGCCTTGTTGCCCGATGAGTTTTTGTAAATCTTCCAGGAGTTTTGGGGTGTTTCGAACATGGCGCGGCTAAGTTCCGTGCTTGCTTATAGTTATCTCAGACCCAGGACACTAGCACAAGAAAGCTCAAACGCCTTGCCATAACTTAGGCGAATTGGTATGCTCCTGGTGTCTCCAAAAAGATTTTAGACCCTAAATCCTCTGGGTGCAGTTTCTATTTGCAAGAAGGAGAGCTTTATAATGCCGACCATTCTCCCCATTATCAGGAAATTCCTCACTTTGAGTAGTATTTGCCTCATTCTTGTCGCTGTTCCGTTCGGGCTCCTTGTGGCCGCCGACGAGATCAACAATGAGCGCATAATCGAGATGACAACCCTAGGCCTCGGAGACGAGATAATCGTCGCCAGAATCAAAATTGGGCGGTGTGAATTCTCGCTTTCCGATTTTGATCTCCTTGCCCTCAAGAAAGCAGGTGTATCTGATAAAGTTGTTGCGGCAATGCTGGAAGCGAGTGTCTTGACCGATCCTATAGTTATGGTAGATGGGAAACCGCTCGAACTGCACACCCTGGGTCAAGCAAAAACTGGTGGCAGATTGGGCGCAAGCTTGACCTTCGGACTAAAATCGGTAAAAAACAAAGCGTACCTCAATGGTAGGAACGCGAGGGTCTTTGCCAGTCGCAACCCCAGTATCGAGCTTGAGCTACCACGTGGCGATTCTATTGAAAATTACATCATCGTAAAAATGGATCGCAAAAGTGACCGGCGGGAAATTGAGGTAGGTTCGGCTGGCGGGACTGTCGGACAAAAGTCGGGGATTCGAGCCGAGAGCATCATCCGAACCTCTTCCACGGTTCTCGATGATGGTCGTTACCTGCTCCGACCCCTCAAGCCGCTGAAACGGCATGCGTACATCGTCTATATCATAGGTAGCGCCGATTTTATGAAAGGTATCTATGGAAAAGGCTACGACTTTTCAGTCGAATAGGATGTGATTGGTAGTCGGGGTTTCAAGAATTCCAAAAATTTCATTTGTAAGGTTCCCTTCTGCCTGCCCCTTCCTCGGTTCCTCATCAATATCTCAACGATTCCTCAACGGGGCCTCAGCCTGGG
>JAPUME010000179.1 GCA_027294185.1 Acidobacteriota bacterium
TTTAGGCTAACCATCAGACCGAATTTCCTCTCCTCCACCAGTTCGATGGCCTTCACCCCGTAGCGAGTCCCCAGGACGCGGTCATAAGCCGTAGGGCTGCCCCCGCGCTGGACATGGCCTAGCACGGTGACCCGGGTTTCAAATCCCGTATGGTCCTCGATCATGTTGGCAATGACTTCCCCGATGCCGCCCAGTTGGACGTGGCCGAACTGGTCGAGCTTCTGGGACTTGGTGACGAAGAGCCGTTCTTCAGACAGCTTGAATCCCTCGGCGACCACCACAATGGAAAACACCCGGCCTCGCGCATGCCGTTTCGTCAGAACTTTACAAATCTCCTGGATGGTCCTTGGATGCTCGGGGTTCAAAATCAAGTCGGCCCCACCGGCGAGGCCCGCCACGGTGGCGATCCAACCCGTATGCCGGCCCATGACTTCAACCACCATGACCCTCTGGTGGGACTCGGCCGTCGAGTGCAGCCGGTCGATGGCCTCGGTTACCACCGACACCGCCGTATCGAAACCGAAGGTCTGGTCGGTGGCTCCGACATCGTTGTCGATGGTCTTCGGAACCCCCACCACCTTGATTGCTTTGCTGACCAGGAATCGCGTAACCCCCAGCGTATCCTCGCCGCCGACGGCGATAACATAGTTGATCTTCAGCTTTCTGATATTCTGCAAAAGCTTCCGCTTGTCTTCCTCCTTTTTCAAAGGATTCGTGCGCGAAGTCCCCAGAATCGTTCCGCCGCGGTGCAGGATGCCGGAGACGGATTTAAGTGTGAGCCTCTCCACCTTGCCTTCGAGCAGGCCCAACCAGCCGTTCTTGATACCCAGAACTTTATAGCCCAGCGGCAGCGCCCGGCGCACGACGGCGCGGATCACCGCGTTCAGGCCCGGGCAGTCGCCCCCTCCCGTTAGGATTCCGATCGTTCCCTTCGACTTAGCTGGCATCTAGTTCCCTTCCAGGTCGTTATCTCTGTTGGGATCGAGCTCCACCTGCCGGAATTCACCCTACGAAGTTTCCGGTAGGCGGGCACTCTGGGAAGCATTTCGGATGGGCTGAAGCTAATACGATAGCAAACGACCTCTAAAATGGTCAATCAGGCTGATCAGCCAATCCCCCCCCCTCCTTGAAACACCTATTTTGTGACAATCGCTACGCTCTCGAACGATTTAAGGGAAGGACAGTCCCCTGGGAGAGAATTGCATTGGGTGAGGTATTCAAAGGGAAATCACCGAGGTGTGGCAGGCGCCACACCTCGGCGAGAAATCTAGCGCTGGGCCACCTGCTGCGCGCCGACGCTCACGCGTAACGTCACCTCAACGCGGCGGTTCGAGGCACGCCCGTCACGGGTCTTGTTGTCGGCCACGGGCATGCCTTCGCCCAGCCCTTCAATAAAGATCCGGTAGAGAGGTACATCATATTTCTCAATCAGGTAGCGACGCACGGAATCAGCCCGCTCACGTCCGAGGCGAAGATTGTAGGCGGAATTGCCGATGGAGTCGGTGAACCCGCGAAGCTCGATAATGTAGTGCTGTGTGGACCCGATTTTGGCTCCCAGCTCGTCCATGCTCTGCCGGGCCGCCTCGTCGAGTTCCCACTTGTTAAAGCCGAATTGAACCTGGCGAGATTCGAGCGGCTTGTACTGATCCAGGTTGGCCACGGCGATGGCCACGCCTTCCAGATCTTCACCCACTCGCACAGCTCTGTTATCGGCCTCGACGGCCTTTTTGCCGGCCTGCTCGGCCTTGGAGTCAGCAACCTCCACCTTCCCAAGGGCGTCCTGGATTCCATCCTGAGCGCGGGTATCCACTTCTTTGATCTGTGCTTTGTTGGCCTGAGTAATCTCTTCCAACTCCTGAATGTTGCCATCCACCGCCGCAATCTGCTCGCGAACGAATTTCTTTGTGGCGCATGCCGACAGCAGCAGGCTCGATGCCACTGCCATTAGAGCGAATCTTTGCCACTTCATCGTCTTCTCCTCTCGGCCATCGCGGACCGGGGCTTTGATAATGAATTTCAGTCTTCTTTCCGACACTTTATTTATACCCCTTCTTCTTCGCCGGACGCAAGGCAGAGGTGTCGACTTTTTCACACAGCCACCGTGGGCTTCGGATCAAAAGCGGAACTCGCGTTTGTTTTTCGCCCCTCGACGTGTCAGAATCTTGGGCGGTTTCCCAAAACATTCACCGTGTGCCGAAGGTTCGGGAACTCTCGGAAAGGGAGTCGTGCAGTATGAAGAATCGAAGAGCAATTTTGTCCGTCCTCATTCTTTCAGCAGCCTTTGTCGCGTGGCCCCCCTCCCCGGCCCGTTGCCAAGAAACCCTCGATGACTTCTTCACCCGCTTCCGGTCAATCAACCGGCTGACGGAGGAGAATCTGAACGGAATCCGGCTCCACCGTTGGAACGCTTCCCCGCAGTTGGTGGAATCTACTCGACAAAACTTGGCGCGCCTGCGCGAGTCTTTTCACGAACGCGGGTCGGCGTTCGAGAGCGAATTGAAAGCTTCGCCGGACAGTATGCTCGGTTCCATACGGCTGGAACTGGCACTTTCGAACATCACCGACGCGCTGGAGATTCACCAGCAGAACGTCGCCCGTTATCAAAGCAAGAAACTTGCCGCACGCCTGGCCCAGGATGCGCAGGAGTACCGGAGTCTGGCGCGGCAGTGGAGGACACGGTTGCTTTCGTTGGCCGAACGGGAGAGCGCGCGATTCCAAACCCTGAACTCAGAGGCTTCGCGCCTGCGGGGGGAAGTTGGAAACCTTCGTGAGTCTCTCTCGCTTGCCACAAGGCAACTCATGCAGTGCGACACGGCGCTGCGGGAAGCTCGCGCGGCAAGAAGCCGGGGACGATGAGCCGTTACCCTCGAAGTCATCTTCAGAATTCTCTGCGAGGGGTCGTTCAGAGTCGGCGGAGGGTGTCGTCAGGGCACGTTCGCCGCGGTGAATCAGCCGTGCCGTAGTGACCGCCAAGTCGTCCGGGCTTTAGCCACTGAGGTACAGCTGTGCACAATTCATGAGTTGGCACTGGAATTGAGGAGGATACCTCCAGCTACTTCCCCTTGCTTTTCAGCAGGTCCTGCAACTCCGCCATAAATTCATTGACATCCTTGAAGTCGAGATAGACAGAGGCAAATCGCACGTAGGCGACCTTGTCGAGCTGCCGCAGCCGTTCCATAACCAGACTTCCGATCTCCGGGCTCGGCCTCTCGCGCTCGGGGGAGTCGGCCACGTAGCTTTCGGCGTCGTTCACGATCTGTTCCAGGAGTCCCATACTGACAGGGCGCTTTTCGCAGGCATGGAGCAGCCCTGCGAGAACCTTCTGGCGCTCGAACTTTTCCCTCCGGCCGTCTTTCTTGATAACCATGGTGGGAATTTCGTCGATACGCTCGTAGGTCGTGAACCTTCTCTCACACTTCAGGCATTCGCGGCGGCGGCGGATGACGCTGCCCTCCCGGGCGGAACGCGAGTCCACCACCTTATCTTCATCGTGATCGCAATAGGGGCACCTCATGACCTTTTCCGTTCGAAACGATTCTTTTGGGACGTCAAATCTCTATGGACCTCCACCCGGCGAGGCTTTCCCTTCGGCGGCCCAGAGGCGGAGTTTTCCGACCGACAATCCCTCTCGGACCATCAGCACGACACCCAAAAGGGTGGCAGGAGCCATGATGACCAACCAGGTCAGCAAGGCAACACTCGTGGCCGGAACTGCGTCGATTCCGAGCACCTCAGTGAACCCCAGCGCCGCGGCCACCTGATAACCTCCGCCCACTCCCGGCACTTGTACCGCCAAGCCTATCACGCCGCAAAACATGGGGACACCCAATGCAAGCCAGGGAATCCGGGCCGCTTCACCTCCCACGCCCTGGGCTACCAGCCAAAAAACGGAAAGGTTGGCAATCCAGACCAGGACCGAACATACCATGCTACCTGCGAATGCCCTCCAGTTTTCCACCACCTCGAGTCCACTCGCAAACGACCTGATCCAGCTCTTTACGCGCCCCCCACTCCGTCCCGAAAGGGAGAAATATCGGCTCGGGTGAGAAAGGTAGGAGAGAATTCTCTCAACGTAGAGCCGAAAAATCACCAACCCCGCCACCAGCGCCCCTGCCACCCAGATCAAGATCTTGCCGGATTGGGTGAGACCCTGAAGAACACGGCTGGATTCGACTCCCTCATGAGCAGGCGGAAAAAAATAGAGGCTTGCCGCCAGAATCAAAAGCAGGAAAACGGCGTCGTAAACCCTCTCGAGAAACCACACCGCAGCCATCGAAGCCCAGGGCACCTCGCCCTTGTGGGCCACGTAGGCAGGCCGAGCCAACTCTCCCGCCCGCCCGACGAGGTAGATACAACTGAATCCGATCACCTGTCCGGAAAAGTGTATTCTCAGGGGAACCTTCCCCACGCCGGCCAGGAAATAACTCCAACGCAACGCGCGCCACAGGTAGGTGCTCATGGTGGCCACAACAGCGGCCAAAATGTATCCCGGGTGAGTGTTCCGCAGGCTCCGCCAGAGCTCGCTCCAGCGGAATGCGCGCCATTCCTCGCTGGTGGCGAAGTGGCGAATCACCAGGGCTAAAACCGCGGCGACGCCAACGACCCAGAACCATCGTCTTAGAGAACGAGCCATAAGGGGACAAGGGCCTAGTGCGGGATGAGGGGCGACCCTCGGCAACTCTCGCACCCGCCAGTAAAAGAGCCTTTAACCTGCCAGTTTCCCAAGCGTTTTGAAAAAACCCGGAAAGGAGACGTTCACACACTGGGCCGAGCGGATTCGAGTCGGCTTCACGGGGTCGGCTATCAGCCCCGCAATCGCAAAGGCCATGGCAATCCGATGGTCCCCCTGAGGGTCGATATCCGCGCCGCGCAGCTTCTGCCGTCCGGCGACGCTCATCCCGTCCGGGAACTCCTCGGCCTCCACACCCATGCGGCGGAGATTATCGACCACCGTCCGAATGCGGTCGCTCTCCTTGAGGCGAAGCTCGGCGGCGCCGCGCACGCGGAACCCTTCTTCGGTCTGAGTGCCCACGACGGCCAGCATCGGCACCTCGTCAATGACACCCGCGACCATCTCAGGGGAAATCTCGATGCCCTTGAGCCGGCTTGCCTGGACGTGGAGGTCGCCAACCAACTCTCCGTTGACCATCTCGATATTCAGAATCTTGATGTACCCCCCCGCGCCGACCAGCACGTCGAGCAGGGCGGTGCGCGTGGGGTTCAAGCCGACGTTGTGGATCACCAAATCCGAGCCCGGAACGATCAGCCCCGCCCCCAGCAGGAAGGCAGCCGAAGAGATGTCACCGGGAACCTGAAGGCTCTGCGCTTCGAGCCGAGGCCGGCCCTGAATAGCGATGGTGCGCTGGTGGCGGCCAATATCGGCTCCGAACTGCTCCAGTAGGATTTCTGTGTGATCCCGCGTCGGGGTCGGTTCGATCACCTGCGTTTCTCCCGGCGCGAACAGACCCGCCAGCAGGACCGCCGATTTTACCTGCGCACTGGGCACGGGAAGCTCATATCGGACCGCGTGAAGCGATCCTCCCCGGATTTCGAGCGGGGGGCGTCCGCCTTCCCCCGTCTTGATTTGCGCACCCATGAGCTCCAGGGGAATGACAATGCGGGACATCGGACGCTGAGAGAGCGACGCGTCACCCTTCATCACGGAACGGAAGCTCTGCCCGGCAAGGATGCCTGAGAGCATACGCATGGTGGAGCCGGAATTCCCCGCGTCCAGCTCCACCCCGTCGGGCGGCGGCTTCAACCCATCCAGACCTCGGCCATGAATCCTTACCGTCTCACCCCGCTCGTCAATCTTCACACCCATTTTCTTGAGGCAGGCCAGGGTACTGTGGCAGTCCTGGCTGGCGGCATACCCGCGGATTTCAGAGGTTCCCTCGGCCAGAGCCGCCACCATGGCGTAGCGATGAGAAATGGATTTGTCGCCGGGAACCGAGATCGTTCCCTTGAGCGACTTTGCAGGCCGGATTTTCTCCACGTCTCGGCTAAATAGCGACATTGGGAATGAAAAGACCGAACGATGGGCCGGAAATTCAGGACCGGAATTGGAATCTTAAGTAAGCAGAGCCTGGCAGGAGAGATCCTGTAAGCCGAATTTTGTCACCCGAAGGGCTTGCGCCCCCCGGGAGGGTGATCATTCCTCTAGACCCGCCATTGCTGGCGGGTTCAAGCAACCTACCCGGGAGTTCACCCCCGGTCGCGTCAAAGACGCGACCGGGTTGCGGAGCGGGCCGCTCCTCTTCCCCTATTTGGTCTTGCTCCGTGTGGGGTTTTCCCTGCCCTCCGCCTCACGGCGAAGGCGGTGCGCTCTTACATTAAGCCCCGCAGGGCCGCACCATTTCACCCTTACCTGAGCCCCCGCAGGGGCCATCGGCGGTATATTTTCTGTGGCACTCTCCGTAGCCGCCCCGTCGCCGGAACGACTCCTCGCCGTTAGCGAGCACACCGCCCTTTGGAGTTCGGACTTTCCTCTCCCCCACCGAAATCCCAGAGGGACTGCGGCGGGGCAGCGATCACCCGGATCACTCCTCCCAGACTCTGCAATCTCTATCATAGTCCCACAAATAGAGGGCGTCAAAAGGGTACCTTCCGCTGAAGAAAGAACTTTTCCCGAGGCAATCGGCGCCATGACCTTTCTGAGGATCAGGGTTGACGGGCCGTGGTTGGGGGAATATGCTTTGCCGAACCCTAAGGAGTCCTGGAACATAATGCAACCTCACCGGGCCCGTCCCTCACCGTCCCGCTATGGGTGGTCGCCCCTTCTGACCGTGGGCGCGCTTGTCGTTAGCTTTACCCTACACGCCGCCGCACCTTACCCCCTTCAGGAGGAGAGTGCCGGGCCGGAGCCGTCGGCAACTCAACAGCCCTCAACGCAATTATCAGCCT
>JAPUME010000018.1 GCA_027294185.1 Acidobacteriota bacterium
GGCCGACAGCGCCCTCTGGTTGCTGGCGAATACGCTTGAAAAGGTCGAAAAGAGCGCGGAAAGCGTTCCCTACTATTCGCGAATCATTACGGATTATCCTCTCAGCCCCCTGGTGGAAGAATCCAAAGAACGGCTGCAGGCTCTGGGCCAGGTCGTGCCCCGTCCCACAAGGGCTTCTGTAATCCGGGCTGAGGCCGACGCGCTTCATAAATCCCGACGGAGCCTGCTGGGACGATTCGGCGGCATGATGAGCGGCAAGCCAAACCTTTCCGCTACCCGCCGAGGGCCGGTTCAGGTCACCAGGGTGGACGTTCCGACCGGGCCGCTGGTGGCCAGGGCGCAACCTTCCCAGAACGGCGAGAAGGAAAATGAAAAGGGAGAGCGAGTAGGAGAGGGAGTGGGGGAGTTAAAGTTAGAGCTTAAGTCCGTCACCGCCGACGGGAGTTCCGACGGGTCGGTGGTTGAAGGTGCAACGACGGCGCCGAGCGGAAACACGGTCGGAGTCAGCGTGATCTCTGATTCAGCGTCACCAGGGAAGGAAGAGAAAGAGGAAGAGGACGAAGACGAAGAAGAGAAAGAAGAAGAGGATACGAGCGGCGGGGGCAACGGAGATCGGTAAGAGTACCTTCCCTGCTGTTTCTCGCGGCCCATAACCCTACGAGCAGTAGGGTTGGTCGAATCCCGGCCAGGTCAGGTCTGAAAAGGAAGAGCGAGGTTGTCATGAACCGGCTCAGTAATCATCGTCGAACCCTCGGTCCACACCTGGGGCACTGGTCTTGTGTGCTGGCGCTGATCCTTTGGGTCTCCGTTTGGCCATTGACCTCTCAAGAATCCCCCGCCTCTCAAGATCCCCAGGCAAACGACGCAGTGACTGCCTCCAAGGGCGCTGCCGGCGCCGAGAGCGACATCCGTGTTCGGGTGGATGTCGTCAACGTTCCCGTAGCAGCGTTGAACTCCGAAGGGCTGCCCATTTATGGATTGAAGCAGAGTGATTTTGAGATTTACGAGGACGGGAAGCGGCAGAAGATCACACATTTTCTGCGAGAGACGGATATCCCGCTCCGGGTCGGCCTGCTTTTGGACACCAGCAACAGCGCCCGCCGATACCTTGAGTTTGAAAAAGATGCCGCCAGCGAGTTTGCCTATATGCTCTTGCAGAAGAGCCGCCGGCACCAGATCTTCCTGCTGACCTTTGATGGGACCGCCGAGGTGGTCGTGGATTTCTCGAATGACCGCGACAAGTTGGAGGAGGCGATTCAGGAATTGAAGGCCGGCGGGGGAAAGGCTCTGTTCGATTCCATCTATTTCGCCTGCAAGGAAAAGATGGTTCGAGCCGACAATCCGAACGGAACCCGTCGCGTCCTGGTGATTGTGAGCGACGGACTCGATTCGCAGAGCGAACGGAATTTGGAAGAAGTCATTTCCATGGCGCGTCTGGCGGAAGTTGTCATCTATGCGATTGGGACGACCAGCTATGGGTTCGCGAACCCCGGTAACAAGATCCTGAAAAGGCTTGCTGAGGAGACCGGGGGCGAGGTTCATTTCCCCCTCATGAAGACCTTGGGGGCGGATATGCGGGGATACATCTCGCACGGGGTCCAGTTCGAGGGCACTTCCCAAAACATGGCCATCTCAAAAGGCCAGGGGCTCTATTCCGCGGCCCGCTTCATGCAAATGATCGATTCGATCGGCAGCATCCGCCGCGAGCTGGAAGAGCAGTACAGTCTGGCTTACACCCCCACCAATCCCGAACTTGACGGCACCTATCGAAATATTCAGGTAAAGGTGCGGCGCAAGGGAGTGCGCTTGCGTTTCAAGAAGGGCTATTTCGCCGTCTCGGAAGATGTGCGGCTGGCCATGGCGAACCAGGATTCCCTCATTGAAAATGGTGAAGAGTAAGGTTCCCGCTTAACCGTCCCATGGGACGAAGAATACTCCATACCATAATCCCCTGAAACAACTGGAAATAGGCGCGATTTATCTCTGCGGCGGCGTTGGTTTCTGGAATCTACTTGTGAAGGCCATCAGGCGGGGCCGGCTGGGATTGTCCTGCTGGTTCGGCGTGGATATTCACTCTCTGGATGCGGGGGAAGGCGGAGCGGAAGCGGAGCTTGAGTTGTTCAGTGATGTCGTGCACCTGGGCGATGGGGAGGTTGCCGTTCATGGTGCAGTGCAGGCTGACCAGGACGCTCTCCCCCACACGGCTGGCGGTCACGGAGTGGCAATCGTGCACCCCTTCGCTTTGCCGGGCGATTTGAAGAATTTTGCGTTCGATTTTCGGCAACTCTTCCAGGGCTTCCCGGCCCGGTTCCACGAGCCGGGGACGCGGTTCGATGTGGACTGTCACGCTGCCCACGGCGGGCACCGCATCGAGCAGCGACTCTTCCAGGCGTGTGGCCTCTTCGTGGGCACGCTCGAGGGTGAGGGAAGGTTCCACCTCCAGGTCCAGGTCCACGTGGACGGTTCCCCCAATCGAGTGGGCCGTCACGTCGTGGACCTGGAAGTTGTGGCGATGGGCGACGGAGAGAATTTTTTCGATCAGGTCCTCGGGCGGCGGCGTGTGCGCCTCGGGATGAATCGTTACGTCCGAGTTGGGAAATGCCGTGTGCACGGCGGATTCCACCCGGTCTGCCACCGATTGGGCGTGTTCCAGTGGGATGTTGCTTGCCAGGCGCAGCTTTAGATCCACGAAGAGCCTGCCGCCGCTTTGCCGGGCGCGGACCCGTTCAGCGGCGACCACCCCCGGCACCTCACCGCTGACCAACGCGATGCGGCTGGTGACGCCCTTGGGGGCGGCATCCACCAGCGCGTCCACAGTCCGCTTGCCGAGCCTCACCCCGACGTGGATCACAATTCCGGCCACGACCAGCGCGGCAACGGGGTCTGCGTGCCGCAGCCAGGCCAGGTTCCATTCTCCGGCCAGCGAGACCAGCACCAGTCCCAGCACCACAACGCTCGAGCTCCACACGTCGGTCTGGAAATGGAGGGCGTCGGCCTCCAGAGCCTGGCTGTCATACTTGCGCGCCACACGGAACAGCGCCCGGGAGCGAAACGTGTCGATCGTAATCGAGATGAACATGATGCCGAAGGCCCACAGGCTCGGCTGGATTTCCACTTCGCGGAAAAAGAGGCGGCGGACGGCTTCGAAGATGATCCAGATGCAGGTAATCAGCAGCAGTCCCGTCTGCAGAAACGCCGAGAGATTCTCCACCTTGCCGTGGCCGAAGTGGTGAGTGGAGTCGGCGGGGCGGTCCGAGAAGCGAACCGATACGTAGGTCAGACCCGCGGCGAGCAGATCCAGCGCCGAGTGGGCCGCCTCGGAAAGAATTCCCAGGCTTCCCGTCCACCATCCGATCCAGCCCTTGGACACCGTCAGGATCAGGGCGGCGAAAACCGAGCTGAGCGCTACGGCCTGCTTTTCACGGGTTGGAATTTCGCTCGTTTGGGCGATCTGCACGCGAGTCTCCGGGTATTGCCTTCCCCGCTCCGTGGGAACACGGCAGGGTAATTTTCCATTATATCGTCCTTCGTCGTGGAACGGGCCGGAGGCGTGGGGAGGTCCCTTCAGTCTGCCAGCCTTCGCTGGGCGAGGTTCTCAAGAATCGAGATGGGAGCTTTTTCGGGGCACAGGAGGCTGGCACGGCTGACGAAGAAAGTCTGCTCCAGCATGAACTGCCCGCTCAGGCAGGCGTGGCTTGCCATATCGCTGAAGACCATCCAGGTGGACCCGGGCGGGAACTCCCATCGCTGCTTGGGGCAGCTCTCCTGGAAGGCGGAGTTTTCTTTCAGGAAGTGGTGGAAGCGAAGCATAAAGCGGTCGTAGTCCGACCGCGGCACAACGGGCAGTCCCAGTGCGGAAAGAAAGGTCAGGCCCTGATTTCGGAATCTGGCCCACAATCCTGGCTCTCCCGGCAGACCGGCTTCGCGGCCATACTGGTGGGCCAGTTGCTCGAAATTGTCGGAGGTGATCCAGACCCGGGGCCGGCTGAGGTTGGCATTGGTGAAGATGCGCAGCAGGCGGTCACCGCCCGAGGGGCGGGTGGGAAAGGAATCCACGTGCAGCAGGTCGTTCCGGGACCGGAAGGAAAGCTGCCGGCCCTCTTCTTCCACCGGGCGGAAGCTGGCGTAGTCCACTCGCCACCGCTCGGCGTAGCGGGGCAGGAACGACCTCGTGAATTCAATCGCCCGCCGCGAGTAGTCGCGCATCACCTGCCCCATCCGCCGCCGGGCTTCGGGGTCTTTCTGGCTGAGTCCCTTCAAGCGGTCCTGCGCCGGACGGTAGCTGATGTTCTTGTGATAGGAAGCGTCGGTCTTATTCTGGGAGACCAGGAAGGTCCGGTCTTCGCCGCTCAGCTCAAACGGCGAGTTGGGGAAAAAGAGAATTTCGCCGCGTTCGAGTTGGCCGTAGGTCCCCTCGTCGGCCGCCGTTCCCGGGGTGTAGGAATCGAACCTCACCAATGGAATTGGCTTATCCCCCCTGCCGCGTCTGCCCTTTGGCGATCTCGCGCGCACGGATCACTCGGGTGGCGCGAAGGGCTTCGATCGCCACGTTGTTATTTTCATCGCGGGTGAGGTATTCGAGCGCCTTGATGGTATCTGAATCGCCGTGATACATAAGAATCTGACAGAGATTCTTGCGTACATCCGGGGCGTGGTAGTTGAGGTGCTGGTAAAGCTGGAAGCGCCCATCAGGGTCGCGGGAAAGTTCAATCAGGTAGGCGCGCGCGATATTGCGGCGAAAGGCGGAGCCCAACTGCTGCACCAGGTCGAGCACATAATCGGAATCACCCATCGCCGCCAGGGCAAAGGCCATCGCCAGGCGCGCCTTCCCGCCCTTTTCATTGGCCACCGCATGCCGGAGCTCGTCGGCATACTGAGCATCCCCCACGCGGGCGAACCCTTCCGCCGCGGCGATTCGAAACGCGGCGTTCCGGCTCTCGAGGGCCTCCTCGAAGATCGGCGCAGAGCTTTCATCGCCGATAAAAGCCAGTCCCTCCAGGGCTTTCTCGCGCACCTTCCGGCTGCGTTCTCTCCTGTAGAGGTCCCCCAGCGGTTCTACCGCCTCCTGGGTTCTCAACACCCCGACCGTGACCGCCGCATCTTTACGAACGTCTTCGTAAGGGGAGTCGAGCAGGTCGACGAGCGGCGGGCCTGCCGAGGGATCCAGAATCTTTGTTAAGGAATTCATCGCCTCCCGCGCGAGGTCCGGGTCGGGTGAGTGAGCGGTATCGACCAGTGTCCCTACGGCGGGCCGGGCCATCAGGATTCCCAGGCCCCAGGCGGCGGCCCTTTCGGCCTCCCAGCCGCGCTTTCGCTTCAAGACATTCTCAAGCGCCTTGATTGTCAGGGGGTCCACAAGCACGTCGGAATCGATACGTATATCGTCCGGCTCGAAGCCGCGCTTGACCTTGCTGCCCAGCGTCTTGAGCCTTCCC
>JAPUME010000180.1 GCA_027294185.1 Acidobacteriota bacterium
GGTCGTGCCGCCGCCGATGTCGACAATCATGCTGCCGGAAGGCTCGGTGATGGGCAGGCCCGCGCCGATGGCGGCCATCATGGACTGTTCCACCAGATGAACCTCGCTGGCATGGGCACGATAGGCCGAGTCCTGCACGGCGCGTTTTTCGACCGGAGTAATTTCCGAGGGAACTCCTATGACGATTCGTGGATGAACGAAAATTAGCCGATAGTGGGCCTTGTGAATGAAGTAGTCGAGCATCTTCTCCGTCACCTTGAAATCGGCGATGACGCCATCCCTCAAGGGCCGGATGTTGACGATGTTTCCGGGTGTGCGGCCCACCATCTCCTTGGCCTCGCGGCCTACGGCTTCAATGGCGCCGTTGTGCTTGTTGACGGCCACAATGGAGGGCTCGTTGACGACCACACCTTTGCCTACGGCAAATACCAGCGTGTTGGCCGTCCCCAGGTCAATGGCCAGGTCGGAGGAAAACATGCTCAGCAGGGATCGGAAACCCATTATTCCTTGATCTCCTCAAGCGGGGGACGGAAGAATTGCATTGAAAGTTTTGTCATTGAATGTTGACCGTTCGCCGGATGGTGTTCACATCGCCCCGCCGGTTTTGTGCAGTGACGGAGACCTGATGCGCCCCTACGTTGGCGACCGGGGACATGAAGTGACGGAAAGTGCCGTCGGGAGCAAGTGAGAAAACCTGTTCATTGTTGATGATAACGCTCGAGCCCGGCTCGGTCCGTCCGACCACTTCCAGCACCTTTCCATGTTGGAGAATTTGCACGATCTCAAGGAGGACTTCCGCGTCGCCGGTCTTCTTGATGAGTGTAAATTTGTTCGCCCGGCTCACCTGGCTTTCCCGGCCCTGGGCATCGATGGCGCTTACAACCCAGTAGTAGTTCCCTTCCTCGAGGCCGGCGCTCTTCAGGCGTGTTCCCCGAACCTTCAGGTCAAGCACCATGCGGGCAAACATCCCCGAGGGGGAGACCTTTAGGTGGTAGCTCACCGCTTTGGGAACCGGCGACCAGCTAAATTCGACTGCAAATCTCTTGGGATTGTCCGTGATGAAGGGCTCCAAATTCGCGGGTGAAGTGAGGTTCGGCGGCTCAATCACCTTCCGCTTGGTCAGGCCGGCCCGCCCGCTGCGGAACGTGGCCCTCTCATACTGCCCCAGGTCGACGGTAGTCCCCCCGCGCCTGACTTCTGCCCCGCCCTGCGAAAGAGATATCTCGTGAATATCATTTTCGGGGTCGTTGCGGACCACGGCTTCACTCTCTTCTTCCAACTGGGCAACGGCGTTTTCAAAGGAGACCCTCGTCGTCGAGCCGGGCTCGAAGCGGCCGGTCGAAAGGTCCACGGCCCCTGAGGTCACCTGCACGGCCACCTGAGTCGCACGGGTGACCGGGTCCTGTCGGCTCTCCTCGATGACGATCAGCGTCTCGGGTTTAAGCACGTAGGTGGTTCCGTCGGTAAAGATGATGCGCGCCATTCCATCCTGCCCGGTCTGCACCATGTCTCCTCTTTCCAGGGCGGCCCGGAAGTTGGCGCGGACCCACTGGGTCGAGTTGGCTTTCCGTACGCGAACCTCGCCGTGAAGGTTTACAAAATGAGCCTCGCGTTCGTTGGTAGCCGCTTCCGCCTGGCCTCCCTGAAGCAACCCTCCCGCAACTCCCGATAGCAGCCTTCGCGCCGTCCGAGAGACGAAAGCAGGCGAGATCAAATAGACCACCAGGCCCGCCGTCAGAAGAAACAAGACGACCCCCACCGCAATAGAGCGGTAAGTGACCGTCATCCAGGTGACTTCAATCGACGGCGTTGTCTGTTCAACTCGACGACGCATAGTTCTTAGCCGGTCCTGCTAAAACCCCCCTACCGCCACTTCAGGGGTTAACCCTTTGAGGAGATTCAACCTAGCATAACCGGACGGCTCCCTCGGCCCGCCATTCCTCATCTTCAAGTAAATTTAGCACAGGTGGGTTGCCCGCCTCCAGTGCTGCCGGGCCCACTCACACCCGGCTATTTTCCTACGGCAGAACGCCTGGCGGCCAGGACCTCCTCTGTGGATCGAAGCGCCACTCCCGCCTCGCACATCTGGTCGATGGCCTTGCGGCCCCCCTCCTCGCTAATCGCCCGAATCGCATCCGTAATCAGGTGGACGTTCTTCCCGCGCCGGCGCAAAGCCAGCCCTGCCGATACAACACAGTACTCCGTAGCCACGCCGAAAAGGAAAAAATCTCTCTCCCCCAACCGCTCGAGCAAGGGGTCGAAGTTCGGATTGCTCGAGATGTCATAATCCTGCTTTTCCAGAATGACCTGGGGAGGCAGGGGCGTCGGCAGTTGCGAGTAGCAGCCCGGGCGGTTCGGCAGAACCCAGGAGGTTTCAAATTGCGTTTCGGGTATCCGCTCCTGCCCCTCGGTCCCCTCCACACAGTGCGGAGGCCATTGCTCGAAGGATGGGTCATCGGGCGGATGCGCGTCGGCAGAAGAAAGAACCAGGATTCCCTCCCGCCGGGCACATTCCATCAGACGACGCAGGTTGGGAATGATCTGCTCGGCCTGGGGGACATAGAGCTTGCCGTGGGGCAGCACAAAATCCACTTGTGTATCAATATCGACCCAAATCGGCGTTTTCTGCACGGTCTTCTCCTGCGGAAAGCGGTCAGGAACCAACGGGCCGGCCCAGATAATGATTCCGGACCTCTCCAAGAAGCTTCTCGAGGGCCGGACTTTTCCGAACCGGATAGGAGCCCGGCCGATCGAGCCGCTTGCAGGCTTCCGGCAGTTGAGACAGGCCGGCCAGAACTCGGGAGCGGTTCTCGTGAACATCCGTTTTCAATCCGACCCGGCGGCCGTCACGCATTACGGGCTGGAGCAGCGGGGAAGCTTCCGGGAATTCCTCATGCGCACAGGCGATCAGGTCTTCAGCGAACCGGCCGTCGCGGGAAAAGCGGAAGACCTGCTTGCGGCCGGGGTAGCTCACCTTCTGATCGCTGAATTTCGCCCTGGGTTCGAGTTTTCCATCCCGCTCGATCTCGACCAGTTTGTAGACGACTCCCAGGGAGGGGACGTCACCGGAAGTTGCAAGCTGCGTGCCCACTCCGAAGATGTCGATGGCAGCGCCCTGCTCGAGGAGCGCATCGATTTTGTGCTCATCCAGGTCGCCACTGGCGACAATCCTGGTCTCCTGGAGCCCGTGAGCGTCCAATATGCGCCGTACCTGGTGGCTCATCTTCCCCAAATCTCCGCTGTCGAGCCGGACTCCTTTGAATTTTCGTCCCAGCGCGGCGGCCACTTCGGTCCCCCGAATGGCATCGTAGGTGTCAACCAGCAGGATGGCGGTTTCGGGAAATACGTCGAGCAGGCGCTCAAAACCTTCGCGCTCGGTGGGAAACACCATGCTCCAGGAATGCGCGGCCGTACCGGCCAGAGGAATCCCATAGAGCCGGCCGGCCAGGACGTTCGACGTCGCCTCGCACCCTCCCACGAAGGCCGCCTTGGCCGCCCGCACGCCGGCTTCCGGCCCGTGAGCGCGTCTGGTTCCGAACTCGAGCACGCTTCGCCCCCGCGCGGCTTCCACCACCCGTGCAGCCTTCGAGGCAATCAGCGTTTCAAAATGGATCACCGAGAGAAGATAGGTCTCGACAATCTGCGCTTCGAGAATCGGCGCGGTGACCCTCAGCAGAGGCTCCTCGCCAAACACCAGGGTGCCTTCCGGGACCGCGTGGACTTCACCGGTGAATCGAAACTTTTCCAGGAAGTCGAAAAACCCGGGCTGCACGGTTCGAAATGCAGGCTGGGCTCGCAGGAACTCCACCTGGTCAGCCGTGAAGCGGAGACTCTGCAGGTAGTCGAGAGCCGACTCGATTCCCGCCGCCACCAGGTAGGAGCGCTCGGGAGGCATTTCGCGGACGAACAATTCAAAGGTCGCAACCGACCGGACGCGGTTCTGAAAGTAGGCCGCGGCCATCGTCAGTTCGTAGAGATCGACGATCAGGCTGGTATTTTCGGTGCTTTCCATGGCCTTGCCCTGGGTTTGTCGGCCTGCCCCGGAGGGCAATTCATCACCTCGCCTCGGGGAGAAAAGGCACCAACACCCATACCGGTCCTTCCTCCGCGAGAGCCGTCACTCTCCCGAATCTCTCCCGAACCGACCTGGGACGAAGCGCAGACACCCCGCCCAGCGCGTCCCAGATTTTTTCGATCATGGTCTTACGAGTTGTGACGTGCACCAGCCTCACGCGCTCCGCCTCGGGAATGTCAGCCAGTTGTTTGGCCCAACGCAGGGCCACATCCATGCCGCCGAGCTCATCCACCAGGCCCAGCCGGGCGGCTCGTTCGCCGGTCCAGACGCGCCCCTGGGCGATTTTTTCCACCTCCTCCAGACTCAGCTTCCGCCCCTTGGAGACTCCCGCTTTGAAGGCGTCGTAATACTCCTGCATGATTCTCCTGACCACGACTCGCTGGCGGCGCGTGTAGTTTTGAAACGCCCACTCAATCGTGGCGTTTTCCGTGAGGGCCACATAGTCCTTGCTCATGCCCAGCTTGTCATAAAGGCCCTTTAGGTTGAGCTTGCCGGTGATGACCCCGATCGAACCCGTTACGGTTCCCGGCTGCGCCACGATGCGGTCCGCGCCCATTGCGATCCAGTAGCCTCCCGAGGCGGCCACGTCGGACATGGAAACGACCACGGGTATTTCCTTCTGGGTAAGCTCCACCTCACGGCGAATAATCTCGGAGGCCACCGCGGAGCCGCCGGGGCTGTCCACACGCAGAATGGCGGCCTTGAAAGACTCATCCTCGCGGACCCACTTGAGCTGCTCCGACAGGGTGGAAGAGCCGAGCACCGTACCGAGCACCGGATCTTCGGAACTTTCCCCCGTCATAATGGTTCCCGAAGCGTAGAGGACGGCGATTTTCAAATCACCCTCGGCATCGGTTCGTGCCAGGTAGCGTCCTACGCTGGCGCGGTTTTCGCTTCCCTGGTTCAGTTCTTTTATCTTCTCGTCGAACTGGTCCCGGTAAGCGACCTCGTCAACCAGGCCGGCCTCGAGTGCTTCCCGGGAAGTGTAGGGAGCCTGCTCCACCAGGCTTGCCACCCGGGAAACTTCCAATTCCCGGCCCTCTGCGATTCCCTGCAGAAATTCTCCATACCAATCCCGAAGCAGAGCTTCGACGGATTCACGATGCTCCTTTGTGTAGCCCTTTTCGGTAAGGAGATTGGAAGCGCTCTTGTAGTCGCCGGCGTGATAAAGGTCGGCCTCGATGCCCAGCTTGTCCAGGGTCCCGCGCAGGAAGGTGGATTCCGCCATCATGCCGCGAATTCCAAGAATCGATTGGGGGACGAGGGTAACCGACCCGCAGGCGCTGGCCAGGTAGTAGCTGCGGTTCGTTGCGGACTCAAGGAAGACAGCGCTGAATTTTCCTGACTGGTTGAACTCGCGAATCTTCCCGCGAAGCTCCTGGAGCTTGGCCATGTTCATCCCGCCGCCGCCGACGCGCAGGACCAGGCCGTTGATACGGCTGTCGCGGGCGGCACGGTCAATCGCTTCCAGAAAATCGCTCATGACCTTCACCCGCCCCCGGGTTACTTCCTCCCAGAAGCCACGCGGCGCTTCCTCGGCGACACTACCCCGCACATCGACCACCAGCACCGTATCGGGCCGAATGCGATTGCGGAAATTCATCACCCCGATTACGACGATCTCGATTACGATCACGGCCAGAAGACCCAAAACCATCTGAAGGGCCATCACTTTGTAAATGGTTCTGACCAAGCTTTTCCTTCGGCGAGCCATAAAATCCTCCTTACCTCCAAGCCACAGAAAGCAAGCCACTTCCTTAGTACAGCGTCGGGCTTCGAGGACCTTCCAAAAGCACTATATCGGAGCCTTGCCACCAGCGCAATCTCCACCGCCCTGCACGGCCAATGACGCCCTGTCCCAACGGCCGGGTAGCGCAGAACCCGTAGTCCGGTTCTGCGGTGTTCGTAGGGTCACAAACCCGAAAGACGCGGAACCAGTCCCGGGATGCCGGGACAGGTTCCGCGCTACCTTCTCGAAGATCCCAGGTCGAGGCGAGATGCTTCGCCCGCCGCGGCGGGCTCAGCATGACACGCCCTCGAGACAATGTGTCGCCTATAGGAGTTACACGCCACTGGTCGAGAACCTCAAGCTGGGTTAGAATCCCTATTCCTGTTAGTTTACCGTTTTCATTCCAGCGGGAGAACTTCAATGGCGGAAATCGATCTTATTGTAGGGCGAGAAATCCTCGATTCACGTGGGAACCCCACCGTCGAGGCGGACGTTCACCTGCGGGACGGGAGCCTGGGACGCGCTGCTGTGCCTTCCGGCGCATCTACCGGCGAGCACGAGGCGCATGAGCTGCGCGACGACGACAAGAACCGCTACCAGGGAAAGGGTGTCCGTCGAGCGGTGGAGAACATTCACCTGATTTCCCAGGAATTGGCCGGCACCGAGGCCGCCGACCAGGCCGAGGTGGACTGGAAGATGATCCAGCTCGACGGCACAGAAAACAAGGGCCGGCTGGGAGCGAATGCCATCCTGGCCGTCTCCATGGCCACGGCCCGCGCAGCGGCTCGTTCTCTCCACCTGCCTCTCTATCGCTACCTGGGAGGGCTGTCGGCGCGTCTGCTGCCCCTGCCGATGATGAACATCCTGAACGGGGGCGTGCATGCCGACAACAACGTCGATTTCCAGGAGTTCATGATCGTTCCCCACGGCGCTGAACGATTCTCAGAAGCTCTGCGCATGGGGGTCGAGGTCTTCCATCACCTGAAAGCTGTGCTTCGCAAAAAAGGCTACGACACCGCCGTCGGAGACGAAGGCGGCTTCGCTCCCCGGCTCACCTCGAACCAGGAAGCGGTGGAGCTAATTCTCGAGGCCATCGAAAAGGCCGGCTACGCTCCGGGAACGCAGATCTCCCTGGCCCTTGACCCGGCCACGAGCGAAATGTACAAAGACGGCAGCTACGTCTTTTTCAAATCCGACAAGTCGAAGAAGACCTCGGAAGAGATGGTCCGCTTCTGGGCCGATTGGATCGGAACCTACCCCATCGTCTCCATCGAGGACGGACTGGCCGAGGACGACTGGGAAGGCTGGAAACTGATGACGCGGGAGCTCGGAGGCAAGGTTCAGCTCGTGGGGGACGATCTGTTCGTCACCAACACCGATAGGCTCGGGCGCGGCATCGAAGAAAACGTCGCCAACTCCATCCTGATCAAGCTGAACCAGATCGGCACGGTCACAGAAACCGTGGCCGCCATCGAGCTGGGCCGCCGCAACGGGTTCGTATCCGTCGTCTCCCATCGCTCCGGTGAGACCGAGGATGCCTTTATTGCCGACTTCGCCGTGGGGCTCCACACCGGGCAGATCAAGACCGGCTCGGCCAGCCGTACCGACCGCATTGCCAAGTACAACCAGCTTCTCCGCATCGAAGAACAACTGGGCAATTCTGCGGAATTCCTGGGCCGCGCCGCGCTGAGGTGTGCTGAATAGAACCTATTCCCCTCGCAGCGCAGACCTGAGAAGGTCCACGGCCTGCCGGGACAGGTCTGCGCCAGCCAGAATCTCTCTTGAGCGCTGCCTGAGCGTCCGTAACGCCTCCGAGAAATCACACCCCTAACAAAAATAAAGA